>NZ_JAVLSP010000028.1:0-40116 GCF_031528575.1 Candidatus Sororendozoicomonas aggregata | reverse complement strand
TGTGTAAGTGCTGTGAGGCATTGAGCTAACCAATACTAATGACTCGTGCGGCTTGACCATATAACGCCAAAGCGATCTGGTTTACTAGAGACTAGAGACTAGAGACTAGAGACTAGAGACTAGAGACTAGAGACTAGAGACTAGAGACTAGAGACTAGAGACTAGAGACTAGAGACTAGAGACAGCCATATGCGTAGAGTGTCGTGCAAGAATACGGTTTAAGATAATTTTGGATTCCAGGCAGGAGAGCGATCTTCTGCACCAGTTTCGCCTGGCGACCATAGAATGTTGGCACCACCTGATCCCATCCCGAACTCAGCAGTGAAACGACATATCGCCGATGGTAGTGTGGGGTTTCCCCATGTGAGAGTAGGTCATCGCCAGGCACTAATTTAAAACACAGCTGATCCCATCCGCGCTTTACCGCCGTGGGCGCTCAGCAGTGAAACGGCATATCGTCGATGGTAGGGGAGCGAGAGGTTTCCCGGCCTGTGAGAGTAGGTCATCGCCAGGCACTAATTTAAAACACAGCTGATCCCATCCGCGCTTTATCGCCGTGGGCGCTCAGCAGTGAAACGGCATATCGTCGATGGTAGGGGAGCGAGAGGTTTCCCGGCCTGTGAGAGTAGGTCATCGCCAGGCACATTATTTACCTTGAGTTCGCTCAAGGCTGCAAAGCCCTGATCGTTTATTCGGTCAGGTTTTTTTATGGAAAATAAGAAAATATATGCAACATCAGAAGGGGCCATGAGTTTTCGATTATTTGAATTTGAGCGTTGACTGCTTCAAAATAGCTTCTGCTTTTGATCCTAAATATACATAGATACCTAATCCAACCAGTAATCCTACTGCAGCTACCATCATTGCTACGGCTTTGGTTAAATACTCCGGTGATACCAGGACAGATTTAAACATCAATAAAAGTGACTCAATGGAAACGGCTATGAGTATTGCAGAAATAAATCGAGTAATGGTTCGTCGTGTGGAGCTGTGACGGAAAATATCTTTGTGCATCAGTACCTCTTCTTCAAGCGTTGTTTTTCCGAGGTCGAAGATGGCCAGTGCCAGCGTTAGATAGATGATGATGCCAAAGGGCTGAAGATGAAAGTCAGGGGCAGAAGGGTTCTGCAGCATCGCATAAATACTGCTTCCGGCTGAGAACAACAAAATCCCTACCACCGCAAAAAGACCAAGGACAATGAAGCTGTAGATTGAAATAAACAGAGGGTGGAATTTTTTGCGCTGCCGATCCCCCATTAAAAACTCGATAGCCTGTGCAAGGGTAATATCTATGATCAGGAACCCTTTGGTGCTGCCATTGTCATGTGTACAGCGTAATGCGGCAGAGATGCACAAATGCTGGCTGGAGGTGGATAAATAAGGTGGTGTGACAACGACGCTATCACTGTCTTGTGCTAACTTATAATACGGCCTTTGGTGACGTTCAACACCTTGACCGGTACTAGAGATATTGTTGGAAAAAAAGGAAGGGGCAATATTCTGGCTGGTTTGGACGCCATTAGCATCAAGGGTAAATATGAGTTCTACAAAAGGATACTTTTTGGAAAGCCAGGTCATGGCACGTGAAAGGGCGCACTCATCTTCCAGTAACTTTTCGTCAAAGATGCCGGTCACTATAGATGCCATTAACTCATGAATTGCATCTTGATATTCGTTATACCGCTCAATAACGCTGAGGTAGTTCATGGTGGTTCCAAACAAAACGACAGTTTTTATAATCCTGAATTCGTTAGTTGATTGCTTTTAACTTGCTGAGACCCTTATTCCTCATGGGGAAAACGGTGTTCAACTGGTGAATTCAAGGTTATGCAAAAAGTAGACCAGAAATCTATTTTTTTATCGAGTTAGTTACTTTTGAAGACTATAAGAAAAGCATTAGAAATGTATAAATAGCAGTGATGGCGATCACTAAGAGCAGTGGTTTTTTATGAGATATACCCGTCGCCTTTCAGACGGCGATTTTGTTGGAGATGTTCGTTTACCCCATTTACTTACTCTTTGCAGCTTTGCAGCCTTGGAGTTTAACTGATTTTCCGTCGTATAGAAGATTGGAATTATTTGGGTATAGCTGATAGCGATGGTCATCAGGCCAGTAAAAAACAAGGGTAGATCATTGACAAATTAAGGCTTTGGTCATCCATATAAACAGTGGGTGTCCATAGTGCAGTGATAGTGCAGTGATAGTGCAGTGAATGCGGTGGTGCTGTATATTGGAGCAGGGTTTGTCTTTCGGACTTTACTGTAAACTTAGATACGCCGTTGGTATAAGATCTATAGTGTTTTGACAGTATGTGCTACTACTAATGAAAGCAGGCTCATGTTTTTCAATGGAATATGAGAATGGGGTTGCAATAAGATGACAGGTAGCGAGGGATAATAATAATGAGCATTCATGAAAAACTATGGAGAAAGCTTCCTGAAGTGCTTTGTTTTGTTGTTCATGATGACAAAGGGTTCAGTGGCTTTTGCTATCGCCCTTGTTTTGATGAAGGTAATCAGGAATGGGGATCGGATAGTCTGGAACAGTTTGATTGTCTCGATATTAATAGTGTGGTGCTACCAAGGCCGTTTATGCGACTGAGAAAACTGCCTCCCCCGGTAGCTATTTTCCAACGGCCCTCTTCCTGGGATGGAGAGTTACGCCAGGGGGATTCTGTCAAGCTGTCACATACAACACGTACTTATTCTGTCAGTGGTTTTTTTAATCATGAGAAAATATGGTTGGAGGACTCTGAAACCAGGGACATAACATTAACGACGTTAGGCAAGGTGGTTTTGGTCAATGGCATGACCATAAGCGGTAAGAGCCTGAGAACCATTGAAAGCGCAAAGATGCCTGATTTGCCGCCTGAGGTGCACAATGAAACCCAAGTGGACGTTGACAAAGCGATGGCTGTGTTAAGAAGTATGTGTCGCAGTTCAGTGCTGTCAGGATAAAAGACAAATTTACATCGTCCCGCTGGTCTGACCATGGATGCCAAACAGTGTATCAAAGAGCAAGAGCATGCAGTGAGAAAAAGCCACTCACTGCATAGCGCTACGGGTGAATTGGGTAATTGACCGCTTTTAATTTGCTGGGATCTTTGTTTCTGAAGGGAAAAACAACATTAAACTACTGAACTACAATGCTAAGAAGCAGTCTTAAAAGTCATGCTCCTACTACGGCTACGATAAATGGGTCTAAAAAGCCGCTTTCGTTCGTCAAATAGTCCCGCTATTCTCCTCACAAAAGCGACTTTTTATCCTCCATTTCTCGCAGTCCTCGCTACGGGCAGACTTTTAAGACTGCTTCTAAGTTTCTACCTCAAATGTCAGGCCCGCACTATTGGTGAGCTGGTCAATAAATGCCAAATCAAATGCTGTTGAAGGGGTCCAGAATCCTCCGCGTTTTTTCGATGTGGTTATTGCAAGCGCTGCTTGTCCGAGCATTTTTGCCGTGGAGCCATAGCCTGGGTCTTTATCTCCGGTCACGCGGGTTTTCAGAAAATGCCCGTTATCGGTGGTGCCATGAAATAATAGTTCGTATCGACCATTGTCTTGTTCACGCTGGGAAGGGCCTTCTCCGGGTTTAGGCAAAAGCCATGATGTCATGGCCCAGCGAGTGGGTTTAAGAACAGCGCCCACCAGTAAGCTTTTTAAACCCAGGGTAAGAAACAGTGCACGTTTTTTCCCTTTGCTGCCATCACCTGTGATGATCGCTTCGTCATATTTGAAGGCCTCTCCGTACTGCTTATTGAGGAGCGCATTGGTGCGGTGGACAATACGGGTATTGATACCGGCCATAATAAAAGGGGCTGTCCAGGTGCTGAAATCTGTATCATACCGGGGACTCTGTACGTTAAATTGCACAGCGCTGAAACTATGCCCTTTTGGGCACAGTGAAAATGGGTCTTTTAACAATTGACGAAGGGACGCGCTGTTTGTCGCCGCTTTAACAGAATTGATGATGCTGGCAACCGTCCCGCCGGAAAATCCGCCCTTGAGTGTTTTTACCCGCATTTTTACCGTCGTGCAAGGTTTTCCGAAGGCTTGCTGCGCAGCTTGCTGTAAATGGTAGACACCCATATCAGAGGGAATGGAGTCAAAGCCACAGGCGTTAACAATACGGGCACCTGATTGTTGGGCAATGGGTTCATATTTATCGATCATGGCGTGAATCCATGGCACCTCACCAGCAAGGTCACAGTAGTCTGTACCGGACTGTGCACAGGCTTTTACCAGTGGTTCACCGTAAAGAGCATAAGGACCGACAGTAGAAATAATCACACGGGTGTTGTTACACAGTTCAGTCAGTGAGGCTTCATTGTGTGCATCAGCGGTAAAGGTAACAAGGTTTTTTGCTGGCGGACCGAGCTGCTCTTTTAAGGTATCCAGTTTTTTTTGGTTGCGCCCGGCAATAGCCCACGGTGTGTCACTTTCAGTGCCAAGGGTTTCTAAAAGGTAGCGTGTCAGGATTTTTCCCACAAAACTGGTAGCGCCAAAGATAATCATTGTGTACTGATGGTTGGACATAAGGGACTCTTTTTATCGTGACAAGGAAACTCTGTATTGTGAAGAAGACACCACGCGGCTGGCAACAGGAAAGGTGTAAAAGCAGTAATAAGTATAAATGCGTAGTTTATACGTAGAAGTGTTTCTGTTCGTGACAGCCTTATTTCCCAAATACCCGCGCTATCTCGCGCTATCTCGCACTATATTGTCTGTTTTATCCTTTTTACTGGAATTCACGGGGTTTACAAAGTTGGCACGTACTATGCATTTAATATAAGTACAAATCAGGCAGTAGGCTCTATGGATGGAGCATTACACGGACGTAATAAAATAAAAAAGGGAGAGGGAAGTGCCTGGTCTGGTTTTATCGATAGCATCTTGCAAGGATGCGATGAAAACAAAAATTATAAGGACGCAAGGTTCAAGATACTATCGATAGAGCATGCATGGATGCTAATCCGTTAGAAGGATGTAGCATTAAAACAGCCCCCTGCTCAGTTGACCTGAAGGGGGCTTTTTTTTTATCCTTTTGATTGATAAAGTCATGTCAATCCAATCCATTGTAGCTGTTTGAGTCAGGGAAATTCCACCGGGCATTTACTTTCATTTTTGAGAGACAGTGGTTCTGAAATAGTTCTTCAGATCACCCAGGCCACGTCGTTCCGGTGGATGAACTCTCTGGATAACGGGTTCGCCCATCAGGGCGCCGGTTCAAGTCTGAACGACTATACTTTATCGACTAAAATACTATCATCCTGAATTAAATGACTGGCCGATCTCGAGGTGCTGGGAGCCTTATTACTTATGGGTAAAACGGCATTCAACGGCTAAATTCAGGGTTATACGCGTTTTTGGCTGGCAGAACATTGTTTATCCAGGCCGTTGATTTTGACAGGTATTGTTCCCTTGTGAATACCTCTTTATACTCAATTGTGAGACCTTTTTCATTCCTCAGACTTTCTCTACTTTATGACTACGCCGAATAACCCTTCACCATCTGCAGCACTGCCTGAGCATATTGCCATTATTATGGATGGAAACAATCGCTGGGCAAAAAGTCGGTTTTTGCCAAAATTATCAGGCCACAGGGCGGCGACCAACGCAGTAAGAGAGGTGATCCGTTATAGTCGTGAGCAGGGAGTTCGCTATCTGACTTTGTTTGCCTTTTCCAGTGAAAACTGGAACCGGCCAGAGGACGAGGTAAAAGGGTTGATGTCGTTATTACACCTGTCATTAAAGCAGGAGGCCAGAAAGCTCAAAAAGTATAATATTCGTCTGAAAGTGGTCGGTGAGCGTAGCCGCCTGAGCAATAACATTCAACAGGCTATTGACGAGGCAGAGACGTTGACTGCTCAATGCCAGGCTATGACGTTATGTATTGCAGTAAACTACGGTGGTCAGTGGGATATTATGCAAGCCTGCAGGCAGTTGGCCATCAAGGTTAAAATGGGTGAAATGAAGGTAGATGACATCAGCGAGCAGCAGATTGAGTTGGGGCTATGTACACAGGGCATGCCGCCGGTAGACTTGATGATTCGCACTAGTGGTGAGCAGCGTATCAGTAACTTCCTGCTCTGGCAGTGTGCGTACAGTGAGTTCTATTTTACCGATACTCTCTGGCCTGATTTTGGGCCTGCTGATCTGGGTAAGGCTATCCAGATTTTCCGACAGCGAGAGCGGCGTTTTGGGAAAACGTCTGAGCAAGTTGTTTCCTAGGAGCCTGTCCGAGAATAGACTACCCTACTGCGGTTGCGATAAATTGGTCTAAAAATTCCTGCTTCTTCGTCAAATAGCCCCACTATTATCCTCAGAAGCAGAAATTTTTATCCTCAATTTCTCGTAATCCTCGCTACGGGCGCTATTCTCGGTCAGGCTCCTAGCAAGTTGATTTTGTTCGTTTAATCGTCCGCTATTGTTTTTACAAAAGCGGATTTTCATCTGCTTTTTCTCATACTCTTTGTTGCGGGCAGTGTTGCGGGCAGGCTCCTCGATTGTGGAATATACGTGAAAATTTCTGGCGAAAAGATACTCAGGCTCACTGCGGTAGTTGGGCAAAAATGACTCTGAACGCTTAGTCTTAATCAGCAATTTGGACGTGAAACTGTTATGTTGTTGGGTCAGCTCCCTATAGGAAAAGTCATGCCAGCTTTTAAAAAGATAATCATAAATCAATGGTACCAAAACACTTATTATCCATATCAGGGTGTTCAAGGAAAACGTGGGTTGTCGTTTTATTGGCGCCGCTTCATAATTTCCTGAAAAATTGAATAAAAAAGTATTGAAAACAATTGCTATAGAGTTGCATAGGGGCTTCCATGAGTGGCAAAACAGCACGTCAGATTGCCAGAGTTATTTTGCAAGGGTTTGGCGATTACCGTACGCAGTTTACCGATATTACCCTTGGAGCGAGGGACCGCTTTCTCAATGCTGACTGGAGTGGCGCTCAGGAGGCGGCATCTGACAGGATTAATCTATACAGTCGTGCCATCAGAGATGTAATGGAACTTCTGGATGCGCACACTGGAGGGCATTTTCGTGAGCGTGAGCATTGGGCCGAAGCCAGAATGGTGTATATTGACCTGATTTCTTACCGAACAGATCCTGAACTGGCAGAAACCTTTTATAATTCTGTTTATCGCAAACTTTTCCATCATCACCTGGCGTGTAATAGCGAATGCTTTATTAACTCAGAGTTTGAGGGCTTTTCCGTTCACAGTCCGAGGGGTATCTACCGCTCCTATCAATTTCATGGCAACCCTGTTGCCTTGGTGGGGAGGATGATGGCTGACTTTGCCTTTGAGCTTCCCTGGGCTAACCAGCGGCGGGATGTGCGCAATATTATTGTGACACTTAAGGATGCTCTACCAGAGGCGTCGCCTGACACGTGTATGAGGGTTGATATTCTCAAGTGGGTGTTCTACCGGAATAAAGGCGCGTACCTGGTGGGGCGCGTTATCTCAAAAGAAAGTATTCAACCGTTTGTGTTGCCAGTATTAAATAATGAACGAGGGAGTTTATACGTCGATACGATTTTGTACGATAACGATGATGTCAGTATCCTGTTCAGTTTTACCCGTGCCTATTTTATGGTGGATGCCCGTAATCCGTCGGAATGCATTGAATTCCTTCATACGTTATTGCCAGAAAAACCCCGCTGGGAAATTTACAGCTCCATTGGTTTTTATAAACACGGAAAAACGGTATTTCACCGGGATTTTCTCGAGCATATGGCGTATTCTTCCGACAAATTTGAAGTGGCGCCAGGGGTGCGGGGAATGGTTATGGCTGTGTTTACCCTGCCGTCCCTTGACTATGTTTTTAAAATAATCAAAGACCATTTTTCTCCGCCAAAGGATATCACCAAAGAGCGAGTGAAAGACCGCTACTATCTGGTAAAAACCCATGATCGTGTCGGGCGCATGGCTGATACTCAGGAGTTTTCTAATTTGGCATTGCCACGTGAACGTTTTTCAAAGGATTTGCTGGACGAACTGTTGTCTGTGGCTCCTTCTGCCATTGAGGTCAGTGATGACACAGTGTTGATTCATCACTTATATTGTGAGCGACGTATGATACCGTTGAACTTGTATGTTTCTTCGGCTTCAGAGAAAGCGTTGTATGATGTTCTGGACGAATATGGCAACGCTATCAAACAATTGGCAGCAGCCAATATTTTCCCTGGCGATATGCTCCTGAAAAACTTTGGTGTCACCCGCCATGGTCGGGTGGTGTTTTATGATTACGATGAAATCAGTTATCTCACAGAGTGTTGCTTCAGGGATATTCCAGAACCCCTTTATCCAGAACAGGAATTGGCAGCCGAGCCTTGGTATTCAGTTGGGGAAAACGACATTTTCCCGGAGGAATTCCCGGTCTTTTTATTTCCTGACGCGCGTATTCGACAACAGTTCAGACAGTTGCACGGTGACTTATTCACCGCACGTTATTGGCAGGGGGTGCAGGATGAAATTCTCAAAGGGAAAGTGATGAATGTTTTTCCTTATCGCCGTTCACGCCGGTTTATGACAGCAACTGCGTAACAAATTTTATACAGTCTCTTCAGGTAAAATAACTGAATCCACGCTAGGTTTTAGCAGGTGATGTTAGCCCGGATATTTCATAAACATGCTCCTGGCCTTGCTTGCTCCTTGTGGCTCTAAGGGAGTTTTGCTCAGTCGACCGTACTCCCCGGTACGGCGCTCCTTCACAAAATCCCTTAGAGCCGCAAGGCTCTGCGCAATTCTCAGGGCAGTTTATGAAATATCCGGGTTAGTGTGGCGTGGTTGTATGGTTTTTATTCAGGGTATCCGGTTTCTACTGTGTATAGGCTTGTTGGTGGGATGTAGTGCGCAGCCACCTAAAATAAAAACCCTGCCACCAAAAAATACACATGATATTTGTGCGCTGATTAAAAGAAAGCCGCAATGGTACCGTTTGGCTCAGGCTGCGGCTCAACGCTGGGGCACATCGCCCCACATTCTTCTGGCTATTATTCAGGGAGAGTCGGGGTTTAAGCACAATGCCAGGCCGTTGCGCGCCGCTAAAGGCCGGAAGCAGAAAAAATACTTATCGTCGGCTTATGGCTTTGCTCAGGCATTGGATGCTACCTGGAGTCAGTATTGTAAGCATACTGGCAAGCGCGGGGCTCGTCGGGATAACTTTGAAGATTGTGTTCATTTTATTGGTTGGTATAACAACCGAAGTACTCGTCAGTGCGGCATCCGCAAAAATGATAGTTACAATCTCTACCTGGCTTACCACGAAGGACACGTTGGTTTTAACAAACGAACGCATAAAAAGAAAAAGGCCATTTTACATTATGCGCGCGGTGTCGCCGCACAGGCAAATGCTTATAAAAAGCAACTGAAACGCTGCCAGGTGTCCCCTATTAAAAAAGGTGCGCGCAAAAGCAAGTTTATCGACAAACGCGGACTATCACTGAGAATTCGGTGAGTATTGCCGACCAGGAGCCTGTCGGACTTAAGGCAGTTTCGGCCTAAAATCCAGAAAGCGCGAGAAAGCATAAGTCCGACAGGCTCTTGGGGGCCGGGCATCCCAGACGAAGAACGTGACAATGTCTTTCGACGTTTGTACCGGCTGGATAAGCGTCGAAATGAGCAGGGATTTGGTCTGGGCCTGTCCCTGGTAAAAGCCGTTGCAAACATACAGGGTTCAGGGGTTAGCCTGAAAAATGAAAAGGGGCTTGGTGGTAGCGGTCAAGGCAATAGTGACACAGTACTCATCAGCGAGCCGGTAGAATGGGCGATGGTAGATCTTAGCGCTAACTGGAATAGTTGCGATACCTCGGTACTACTTACATCCCGTAGGTATTCAATCAGTACAGAATCCATTTCGTTGATCATACTGTTACTTAATCCGAGACGTTGGAATTGTTCGGTTAAGTAACTGTATGCGTTGGAAAGCCCTGAAGTGCTGGTGCTTTTTTTGCCCAGTGCTGGCACAGCGCTCAATAAGCTATTGGCGTTCGGGATCGCAGCTATGACTTTTGTATAGTCCGTGCTGGACAGCATATTGGCCGCTACATTCAACAGGACACCTGCGCCACCTACAGCCTGGCCATAAGTGATGCCAAGGGAATTTGTAAGGGTGAGGGGCAGACTGCTTTTGTCAATGATGGTTTGAGGCTGGGTTTGTGAAAAATACGGGATTTTACTACAGCCCGGAAAGACCGAAAGCATGAAAACAATACATGAAGGCGTGAGGAGATGCCTGAAGATAAAGGGAGTCATAAGATACCTGAGAAAAAAAGCCAAGCTCTGAAGATAGACAATTTTTCAGTGCCCTGCCTGAATTGATTATTGTCTTAAGTCCGACAGGCTCTTGGCTCGGCTTCATGGGGAAGATCTACTGACAGAGAGAGTAAATAGAGTTTGGCTTGTTAAATGGAATATTTTAATACATTTTTGATCGATCAGCCTTTTCCTTAAATATAACTTCCCTGATATCGCACAAAGCATTCGCATGTTTTTTAGATAAATTATTACATATCATTTCCACTCTATCAGAGAATTCTCTAGGACGGCATGCTTCACTGTCAAAAAAATATTCACCTGAGACTGGGGAAAAGATATAAGTATCACCAAAAAACGTCGTATATATCCCAAAGCAAGCGCAGAAAAAGTCCTCTTCCATGAAAGAGTATATATACGCTTTTGAAGCACCACCTCCACCAGAATTAGCATCTATTGCTTTCAGGAAGGCCTCTTTAGGGGGGCAACTAGAGAGCAGGTTCACGGTACGCTCGACACCCATCATCCCCAAAAAGGCGAGCGTTTGAAGTGGGAGCGGATTATCAACAATATTCCCGGACCCGAGTTCGAAATCGTGTTCGCCCATTTTTGGAAAGGGTCTCAGGAAATGACCACTCGTGAATAACTCAGCCGGAAGCCGGTGAAGAATAAGCATCATTCTATCTGCAGGGATAGAATGTTTCCGCTCAACGCCATTATTCATGATCTTATTCATAACGGTAAGCCAACTCACCGTGGTGGCGAATTCAAATTTTGGCGGGCTGCATTTTATCTGGTTTTGTCTCAGGTCATCTACAATAAAAGCTGTTTGTTCTACATTACACGTCTTTCGTCTTTCGTCTTTCATACGTTATTGCTCGACTTGTTAACACAGTGAAATGTGTCACTCGTATTTTTTTATTCATTATATCATCAGTATACTAACGTGACCTCAAGAGATGGTATGGCTCTGTTCGAGTATTGTGTTAATAGACCCATTTGTCGGTAAATTCTCGATCAATTGGACGTGTGTTAACTTACGTGAATGCAGCGCTCTTCACCAATCGGGGTACTGATTATTCACTGGCAACAAGATCATGCTGAGCAAGCATGTCAGCACGTCAGCACATAGTTGTGTTTTTGGGTTCATATGACCTTTAAGGCAGGCTTCTTATCCTCCCATCACACAGGACTCATTGACTTTTACTGGTTTGTATTTATTAAGGGGGAGCAGCTTCGGGTAGTTGCAGGAAATCACTATTTTCATCAATGCCACCAAACGATGGGTAACGTGACGTTATTTTAGCCTATCAATTTCATACCCGAATAGAGCTTGATCTACTGATCAGCGCCCACGCCTTCTCTAATTTTATTAAGTATCATTTCGTACTGTTTTACTAGCATCAAATGTTCGGGACTGCCTTTTTTACCCGGGAAGGCGTTAGTGAGTTTTCTGATTTTTTGTAATACTCTTTTTCCTTTTGTTTCAAGGGTGCAATGCTTTATACTTTTGATGTCCTTTCTTAAGGGAGGCACTTCATAGGTAATATCCCATTGTATATTTTCTATCCCCGTCCCTTTCAACCAATGTAAAAATTCATGTTCATCCCGACAGGCAATCATCTGTGGAAAAGCCGTTTTAAAATTCTGAGATAACCATTTTGCGATCTGAGTGTTATCATCAACTGACCGAAGAAGGATATATTTCCATATGTGATCAGACAGTCTTTCAAGGGACGACCCAGGCAACGACTTACCTGTATCCGATGCAGTGGCAGAATCTCCGGGGTCCATTTCATCACTTTCCCGTATTGCGTTATTGAGGGAAATCATTAAAGTAGATCGAGAGAAGTCGTCACCATCGGTATCGCATACCATAAGAAGATAGCTAAACACTAAAGGGTCAGTAAGACTAAGCCAGTCTCCCAGGCCATAGTAAGATGATTCTTCCAGAAAATAAGTAACGATAGCATGAGCGCTCCAATTTTCGTTAACAAAACTAGAGGCGATAGGAAATAGCAGTGGGTAAATCAATGACAGATAGATGAACTTTTCAGTACTGATTTTGTTTTCTGTATAAGCAACATATATTTTACCATACGACTCCTTTGCTTCTTCTTTAATTCTAGTTGAATTAGCAGTATGTTTTTTTGATTTTTCATATTTTTTGCGGGCCTTTTCAAGTCTGGGAGTCGGTATGGAAACGAATTCTTCTCCAATAAATGACGTTTTCAGTAAATAAAAAGATGCTGTGTTATATAAAACAATTGAGTCATAATTATATTTTACACTGCCTGATTTCATCGCAATGAGCTCGCAGGCAAGATTAAATGGTTTAAAGACTTCTATAGTACCAAAAAGATCATTGGTTTTTTTAATGTGATCAACTACGTCGTTGTTATAATTATTGACCTCAATAAACTGAAGGGTTTCGTTATAAAGATCATAGCAATAACCATCAGCAAACATAAAAAAAGCAATAAAAAAACTGGCACGTCTCATCGTCTACTCATCCTTCTGTTCAGAATTACGGACACTTTTTATTATGCAGTGACATGCGGCGATATGTGGCAATAGCGCCGGAGTGACTGAATCGCTGATAAGTGTCCATGATTTTTTTATTCTTCACGGTTAACCCTGAGCCATTAAAAACGTTGCTCAGAGGAACACGTTAGCCTTCGCCTTCTGAGGCTTTTTGACACTGAGGATAGCATGCCGTGTCGTTTTAGCCTGGTTATTTATGAAAGGCTTCTTGAGCTGGTTGGGTTCTCACACCCCATTGGGATAAATAATGCCAAGGGAGTTTGTAGGGGGGGGGAAGACTGCTTTTAGTGCATTAATAGTGCATTAAAGTGTGAGAAAATGCCCAAAAGAAAGGGCGTTCGGAGCCCCTGAGAAAAAAGACAGACGCTGAAGATAAACCGTTTTTTCGTGTTTTGCTTGCAGTGATTGGTTGCCGTGAGCCTGTGGGCGGATGATGTCACTGTCATGCCTTGCGGGGTATTGGTATTATCAGTTGATGGTCTATGTTTTCAATAAGAAAGATGAAGTGTTGATTATTTATGGAACAGTTCAAGCATGTGGGAGTGACGGGCCGTCATGGGCGGTCTGAAGTGGCAGATACCTTGCGTCGGCTGGTCACGTTCCTGGAAAGTCGTGATGTCACTATTGTACTGGATTCCCGGATTACGGATATGATCCCCAACCACTGCCATCCTATCTGTGTGCGTGATGCCCTTGGAGAACACTGTGACCTGGTGATTGTAGTGGGGGGGGATGGCAGTTTACTGGGGGCTGCCCGTGCACTGGTGGATTTTGGTATACCGGTGATTGGCGTTAACCATGGCCGGTTAGGATTTTTAACGGACATCTGCCCCAGTGAGCTGGAAACGCTTTTGTCGGAAGTGCTCGATGGTCAGTACCTTGAAGAAAACCGCTTCCTTCTGGAGGTGGAAGTAGAGCGTAATGGGCAGATTATTGATGAAGGCTGCGCGTTGAACGATGTGGTACTGCACCCTGGCCGGTCCACCCGCATTATTGAATTTGAATTGTTCATTGACGGGCAGTTTGTTTACAAGCAGCGCTCCGATGGTATTATTATCGCCACGCCCACGGGATCAACAGCCTACGCCCTGTCGGGAGGTGGCCCTATTATGCACCCGGCGTTAGATGCGATTGTTCTGGTGCCCATGTTTCCCCACATGCTCACTAATCGCCCCCTGGTGATATCAGGTAACAGCGAGGTCAGGCTGGTGATTTGTGAAGTGGATCATATCGACCCACAAATCAGTTGTGATGGTCAGATTCATCTGTTAGGTCATCCTAACGACAGTATTACCATTCGTAAGAAGGCCAGGCAGCTCAAGTCGCTACATCCCGAGCACCATGACTTTTACGATGCCTGCCGCTCTAAACTTCGCTGGAATCATCAGGAGCATTGCCGGTGAGAGAACTATACCGGGTGCTGAGCGTGCCTGTGGGTCAAGACTTGAGTGCCTTTTCTTACTTTTTGTCCAGGCAGGGGCTTTTCCATAAAATTACCGAAGAGTCAGGGCAACAAGTGATGTGGGTGGCCGATGCCCGATTGATTGAAACAGTCACTGGCTACTTTGAGGATTGGCAGCGTGGGTTAATGCAGTTAACCCCCGCGCCTGAACGCCAGGGGTTTAACAAGACGGCCTTTATCAACGGGAAACGTATTAGCCAATACCCGATGACCTGGTGCTTTTTGCTGGTGTCCATTGGGGTGTCTTTGATCAGTGGGTTTGGCCAGTTTTTGTCGGTGATAGAGCCTTTCACTTTTGTCCCTTTTGAGCAGGTGCCACAAGCCACCGGTGGTGAGCTGATTGCCTTTGGCACATTAACAATGACTCTGGACTACGGTCAATATTGGCGGTTGATTACCCCTGTTTTTTTGCACTTCAGTTTATTACACCTGGCATTTAATATGGTGTGGGTTTTTGATTTGGGTCAGCGTATCGAAGAGAAACACGGGCCATGGCCGCTGTTTTTTCTGGTGCTGGTAACAGGTATTGCCGCCAATGGCGTACAATACTTTTTTGGCAGTGCCAATGCCTTGTTTGGTGGTTTCTCGGGGGTGATTTTTGCCTTGCTCGGGTATTGTCTGGTACGCGAGAAACTCGATAAATCGTGTCAGTTCGGTATATTGCCGGCTGTTTATGGGTTTATGCTGATTTATCTGATTATTGGCTATACCGGCGTATTCGATGGTATTGCTGGTGGTCGGGTTGCCAATGCGGCGCATACGGGTGGGCTGTTATCAGGTGCGCTGGTTGGAGCGCTGGTCGGGTTGCTCTTTAAGTGTAAAGCCCGCCAGGACTAGCCCGGATATTTCATAAACTGCCCTTAGAGCCGCAAGGAGCAAGCAAGGCCAGGAGCCTGTCGGACTTAAGACAATTTCCTGGAGGAGTGATCCGCGTTACATGAATATTGATGATTTAATTGAACGGATGACACCGGCTATTTACCAGAACCTGCGCCAGTCTCTGGAGCGGGGTAAATGGCCCAATGGTGTGGCGCTGACACAAGAGCAGCGGGATATAACATTGCGTGCATTAATTGTGTATGAGTATAAATATGTTGAGGCATCTGAGCGTATTGGTTATATGCCTCAGCAATGCAAAGGGATGACGCCTGAGACGGCTGACACATCTGATACGATTATCCGCTTCAAGGACTGACCGTGACACCATTGGATTTAGCACAGGCCGGTGAGCTGACCGGCACCCTGGCAAAGATGCCCGCGACACTGGATAAAACCGTACGGTATTCCCTGAGCGTGGGTGAGTGGCAACTCCCTTTGAACCCGCTACTGGGACGAAAGATTGTCCTTGAGCACACCGGCGCTATTCACTGCACCCACTGTGGCAAAAAGACAAAAAAGAGCTTTAGCCAGGGCTATTGCTATGTGTGCTTTAAAAGGCTGCCCCAGTGTGACCTTTGCATTATGAGTCCCGAGAAGTGTCACTATGATCAGGGAACCTGCCGGGATAGCCGTTGGGGCGATCAGTTTTGTATGACCGACCATATTGTCTATCTGGCCAATTCATCCGGTTTAAAGGTGGGGATTACCCGTGCCACTCAGATACCTGTCCGCTGGATTGACCAGGGGGCAACCCAGGCATTGCCTTTTTTCCGGGTGGCTACACGTTACCTGTCAGGATTAGTGGAAGTGTTGTTTAAAGCCCATGTGAATGATCGGACCAACTGGCGGGCCATGTTAAAAGGCCCTGCCGAGGCCATTGATGTGCAAGACGCTGCCACAGCGTTGCTGGCTGGCAATCAAAGGGGAATTGAAGCATTGCGACAGGCCCATGGTTTGCGGTCGGTTCAGGCATTGTCAAGCCCTGAGCCGGTGACCCTGGACTATCCGGTGCTCGAATACCCCACCAAGGTGATATCACGCTCTTTTGATAAAACGCCCGTGATTGAAGGCACATTAATGGGGATCAAAGGACAATATCTGCTACTGGATACGGGAGTGGTCAATATACGCAAACATACGGCGTATCAGGTACACGTCAGCGTCCAGTAAAACACGGAGCCAAGGAGCCTGTCGGACTTATGCTTTCGAGCATAAAATTGAGTAGGGCGAGTCAGAATTTTCGATCAATTTGTGCGAATAGTTGACCTATTTAAGCAAATTGATCGAAAATTCTGGCCGCGCTTTCTGGATTTTAGGCCGAAATTGTCTTAAGTCCGACAGGCTCCTGGTATTACTGATCAGGGTAATCGAGCCTGACGGATTAAAGGCTTTCTGCTTTCAATGCTGCATTACCATATCCTTGTCTGAAGAGGGCTGATTTGTGGCGGGAACCGGTTGAACTGAGGTAGCGGTTCTGTACAAGGGCTGGGTTAAACGTCAGGTGCCGCTGCTTTATCAGAATCGAAATCGTATTTTGCTGACATTTGCTGTAAATCATCGGGTAGATCCTGGAAAATGTCCGGGACAATGGGCAAACAATCCGCCGACGGTATGCTTTGGGTGACTGTGACCGGCTTCGGTAGCAGGCTTTGCGTAACGGTGGTTGTTGTTGCCTGAGGTGATTCGGCGACGGTTACCATGGCACTGCCAGTGTCAGAGTGTAGCTGGTATACCGTTATGCCAGTGGCTATGAACGTATGGGACGTGCAGGTTGCGGTGTCTCCATTTGATAGTATCTGTGAGCTTGTGCTGGTGACCACTTGATGACTAGTATCACCGTGTGCTCTATTTATGTGGACGTTGAGATGGGTAGAGCGCTTGAAATCCCCTCCGCAGTGTTTGCACTTATAAGGTCTATTCCCCATGTGAACTTGTGCTCTATGCTGGGTGAGGTCGCGATTACTGGTAAACGCTTTACCACAGCCAGGGTGAAGGCAGGGAAAAGGTCTCTCTCCCGTGTGTATTCTTACGTGAATTCTTAAGTGGTCAGGGCGAGAAAATAACTTTTCACAGTGAGGGCACTTAAGTGTTTTGTCAGTATGCATTTTTACATGCCGGGACAAGGCTCTCTTACAGGACAACTTTTTATTGCATATTTCGCAGATGAAATAATCGGGAATGGGATTGGGATTGGGATTGGGCATGTTGATGTTTCTTTCAGTGATGGTAATTTCGTACTAATTATGGCTTACCGCAGACGCCATTACCGGTAGTTAGAAAAGACGATTGGGATAATGAGTAGGGCAATTGAGTCGGATGGGTGGTCAGGCTTTCTGCTTTCAATGCTGCATTACCATATCCTTGTCTGAAGGAGGCTGATTTGTGGCGGGAACCGGTTGAACTGAGGTAGCGGTTCTGTGCAAGGGCTGGGTTAAACGTCAGGTGCCGCTGCTTTATCAGAATCGAAATCGTATTTTGCTGACATTTGCTGTAAATCATCGGGTAGATCCGGGAAAATGTCCGGGAAAATGTCGGGGACAATGGGAAAACAATCCGCCGCCGGTACGCTTGTGGTGACTGTGATCGGTTTCGGTAGCCGGCTTTGCGTAACGTTGGTTGTTGTTGCCTGAGGTGATTCGGCGACGGTTACCATGGCAGTGCCAGTGTCAGAGCGTAGCTGGTATACCGTTATGCCAGTGGCTGTGAACTTATGGGAAATGTAAGCTGTAGTGGTGCCATCTGGAAGTGTCTCTGTGTTTGTGGTGGTGACCACTTGATTACTGGTTTCACCGTGTACTGTTTTTATGTGGACTTTGAGATGGGTAGAGCGCTTGAAACTCTTTTGGCAGTGTTGGCACTTAAAACGTCTCTCCCCCATGTGGACTTGTGCTCTATGCTGGATGAGGTCGCGATTAGTGGTAAACGCTTTACCACAGCCAGGGTGAAGGCAGGGAAAAGGTCTCTCTCCCGTGTGGTTTCTTACGTGAATTCTGTAGCGGTCCGTGCGATAAAATAACTTGTCACAGTGAGGGCACTTAAATTTTTGGTCAGCGCCAGCATGTATTTGCATATGTCGGCGAAAGGCATCCTTTCTGGACAACTTTCTATTGCATAGCGTGCAGATTAAATCATCGGGAATGGGAATGGGGTTGGGATTGGGCATGTTGACGTTTCTTTCATTGGTGGGAAGTTCGTACTAATTATAGCTTACCGCAGACGCCGTTACCGGTAGTTAGAAAAGACGATTGGTATAATGAGTAGGGCAATTGAGTCGGATGGGTGGTCAGGCTTTCTGCTTTCAATGCTTCATTATCATATCCTTGTCTTAAGGGGGCTGATTTGTGGCGGGAACTGGTTGAACTGAGGTAGCGGTTCTGTACAAGGGCTGGGTTAAACGTCAGGTGCCGCTGCTTTATCAGAATCGAAATCGTATTTTGCTGACATTTGCTGTAAATCATCGGGTAGATCCTGGAAAATGTCCGGGACAATGGGCAAACAATCCGCCGACGGTATGCTTTGGGTGACTGTGACCGGCTTCGGTAGCAGGCTTTGCGTAACGGTGGTTGTTGTTGCCTGAGGTGATTCGGCGACGGTTACCATGGCACTGCCAGTGTCAGAGCGTAGCTGGTATACCGTCATGCCAGTGGCTGTGAACGTATAGGACGTGCAGGTTGCGGTGTCTCCATTTGATAGTCTCTGTGAGCTTGTGCTGGTGATCACTTGAGCGCTGGCGCCACTGTGTTTTGCTTCTTTGTGGTCTCTGAGATGTGCGGCTCGTTTGAAAGCGCTTGGACAGAATTGGCACTTATAAGGTTTCTCTTGCGAGTGGACTTTTTGGTGCTGTTTGAGATGCTGGGCATCGGCAAATGCTTTACCACAGCCAGGATGAAGGCAGGGAAAAGGTCTCTCTCCCGTGTGGCTTCTTACGTGAGTTTTGAAAGTGTCAGACCGGTCAAAAACTCTTGAGCAGTAAGGGCACTGATGAGTTTTATTTTGAGCATGGCCTCTCACATGGTTGGTAAAGGCGCCATAATTGTACATAACCGCAGGGCACAATTGACAGACATACTTAGGCATGTTCGCTTCGTCCATTAGTAAACGGTTCTTATCCATTGTAGTCCATTGCAGTCCCCATTAATGACACGCCTTTTAAGACGACGCATCAATAGCGCTCTTTAAAAATAAGGGGCTTCAGGCGATCTTGGGCCAGGAGCCTGTCGGACTTATGCTTTCGAGCATAAAAGTCAGTAGGGCGTGCACAGAATAATAACTACCAGGTGTTACCGAATATGGAATTTGTCTGTTATTTTTCCGTCAACTTTTGGCGTTATTATTCAATTGGTGTAATTCCTTTACTGCTACTTCAGCCAGGTGGTCAAGCCGTGATTTTTTATGGTGGCTTTCAAAGGTTGTAATGGGTGCTTGTTGGCTTTGCGTAACCGTTGTTATTTTTCCTTGAGGTGAATCCTGAACGCTTACAGTTACGCTGCCATAGGGAGAACGTATCACAGATGTGGCCGTTGTTGCAGTGCTGTGGGTTGTGCAGGTAGATATTTTTCCATCACCTAATTGCTCGGTAAACAGGGTTGTGATGACTTCAGCAGCGCCCTTGTGTATGTTTTTTATGTGCCTTTTGATAGACCTTTTATGACCGAACTGAGCTTCACAAGCGCTGCAAACGAATGGTTTATCCTGGCTGTGGACGCTAAAGTGGTAGTCACGACCGCTGCTGGAAGCAAAAGCTTTTCCACAGACCTTGCAAGGGTAGGGTTTTTCTCCAGTGTGTATTCTTATGTGAATTTTCAGCGCGCCAGCTTGAGTAAAAGTCTTATCACAATGAGTACACTTATACGGTCTTTCCCCGGTGTGGGTTCTTATGTGTCTTTTGAGAGTTCCAGCTTCGGCAAAAGCCCTGCCACAATGAGGGCACTGATGATTTCTCTGACCCGTATGTGTTTTTATGTGGTCAGAGAGACATTCCAGGTTAGAGAAAGTTTTCCGGCATACTTCGCAAGGATATTCGTTCATAGAAGCGCTCTATTCAGTGACAGACTTTACCTGTCAATTGTAGACTATTCCACGTGCCTGAATTAATAAAGGGCACTGCTTGTCAATAGCAAGCGTTGAAATAAAAGGTCGTAGTGGGTCAGGCTCCTAGTATCTTAACACCGGTTGACGTGTAACAGGCGTCAACAGAACAATAATTACCAGGTGCTACCAAAAATCGGATTTGTCTGTTATTGCTCCCTCAACCTTCCGGGTTATTATCCAGTTATTGGAATTCCTGTGATAGTGCTACATCAGCTAAAATCTCAAGGGCTGTTTTTCCCTGGAAGGTATCAACGGCTGTAACAGGCTCTTGTTGGCCTTGCTTAACAGTTATTACTTCTGCGGAAGGTCCTGCCGCCTGGACGAATACCGTTGTGGTGTTGTCATCATCGGAATCGCCAGAGCTGACTTGAGACACCTCCATTATGCCAGTGCCAGTGGTGTCAGGGAACGTATGGGTTGTGAATGTAGCAGTGGTTCCATTATCTAATCTACGGCTAGACAGGGTTGTGATTACCGTAGCATTAGTGTCTTTGTGTTGGTTGCTCGCGTGCTTTTTGGCAGTCTTTTTATGGCTAAACCGTTTATTACAAGCACTGCAAATAAATGGTTTTTCTTGAGTGTGGACTCTTAAGTGCTCCTTACGATTGCTGGCAGTAGTAAAATCTTTTCCACAGATATCGCAACGGTGAGGCTTGTCTCCGGTGTGCGTTCTTACGTGGATTTTGAGACTATAAGGTCTAGCAAAAGGCTTTAGACAATGCGGGCATTTAAACGGTTTTTCTCCGGTGTGTTTCCTTGTGTGGCTTTTGAGCTTTGAAGGTTTAGCGAAAGCCATGGAACAATGAGTACATTTATAACGTTTTTCACCTTTGTGTGTTTTCATGTGTTCAGTGAAATCTGACTTTTCATCGAAAGATTTCTGGCATAATTTGCAAGTATATTCATTCATGTCGATGCTCCGCCGAATGACAGACGTTATTTGTCAATTGTAGTCTATAGCACCTGAAAAACCCTCGTAATTAAATTTTGGCAAATTAAGTGGCTTGGACGTATATGAGGCTTACACAGCTTGCTAATTATAAGGTGCTACCAAAAATCAGATTTGTCTGTTATTTCTCCCTCAACCTTCAGGGTTATTATTCAGTTATTGGGATTCCAGTGATGCTGCTGCTTCAGCTAAAATCTCAAGCGCTGTTTTCCTCCGTTGGATATCAACGGCTGTAACAGGCTCTTGTTGGCCTTGCTTAACAGTTGTTACTTTTGCGGAAGACCCAGCCTGGACGAATACCGTTGCGGTGTTTTTGCCATTGGCAGAACTGACTTGAGACACCTCCATTTTTCCAGTGCCAGTAGTGTCAGGGAACGTATGGGTTGTGCAGGCAGTTCTATTTCCATCAGCTAATTGCTGGCTACTGAGGGTTGTAATGACTTGATTGGTAGTAGTAGAGTGACGTCTTAATTGATGGTCATCACGATTGCCGCTTCTAGAAAAAGCCTTATTACAGTAGGAGCAATTATAAGGTTTCTCTCCGGTATGGACTCTTTCGTGGGCAGAGCATTTGCTGGAACTAACAAAAACCTTTTCACAGAAAGTGCATTTATAAGGTTTTTCTCCCGTGTGATATATCCTTTCGTGCATAACACGCTCACTGGATGCCCTGAATCTGGCTTCACAGTGTCTGCATTGATATCTATGACTACGTTTATAACTCTGTTGTTCCGCTTCTGTGTGTTCTTGCATATGTTGAATGTGGGTTTCTATATCATTAGCAATGTGCTGGCATATAGTGCAGGTACGTTTAGTAGGCATGTTGAAGTTCCGTCCAGCGGTAGACTGCATACGTTAATTGTAGTCTATTGCACTTGAACGAAATGAGATTAAACTGTTCTTAAATAAAATTTTTAAACATGAATGGCTGTATATAAACGTCGTTTGACTATTATAAGGTGTCCTTGAAATAATAACTACCAGCGACCACCAGGAATTGGACTCGTCTGGAGTGTCCGCTCAATCTTCGGGTTTATCATCGAATAGCTCTCGATTTAATGCCACTTCAGCTAAAAGCTCAAGGGGTGACAGGTGACAAGTAGTGGGTGGTTGTCCGGTTTGCGAAACAGCTACTGATTCTCCCCAAGGCCCTGTTTGATCGAATATAGTCGTGGTGCCATTGTCACAATGTACCGTGGATACCGATATGCCAGTGGCTTCGAACTTATGGGTGGTGGAGATGGCGATTCGCCCATCTTCTAATAGTTCTGTAAATTGAGTTGTGGTTACTTCAGTATCAGTGTTAGGGTGTTGTTCATTTATGTGCTTCGTGACACTCGGTCTACGTCTAAAACGTTCACCACAAGCGCTGCAACCGTAGGGTTTTTGCCCGGTATGGAGTGCTGAGTGAGTTAAAAGATCGCGGCGTTTATTAAAAGTACTGTCACAGAATAGGCAAGAATGACGTTTTTTACCCGTGTGAATGCTCATATGGGTATCGAGATAATCACTTCTGGTGCATTTATAATCACATTCTGGGCAAGAATAAGGTTTTTCCCCGGTGTGCGTTCTTATGTGGATTTTGAGACTATGAGATCGCACGTAAGTCTTCTCACAATGAGGACACTTACGACGTTTACCCGTATGTGTTTTTACGTGCTTGGCGAGGCTTTCCTTTTTACTGTATTTATTACCGCATGTTTCGCAGGAAAAATTAGTCATGATGAGGCCTCCCCCAGTGAAAGAATTAATGATCCGTTAAATGTAGTATACTGCACCTGGAATAAATAGAAGTTAAACTGTTATTAAATAAAATTTTAACATAAATTTCTGTATTTAATACGATTCTGGTATTGACGTCATTTGACTTATATATTGTGCTAAGAATAATATCTACCAGATCGCATCAGGAATCTGACTAGTGCAAACAAGCGTTAATATATATACAACCATCACTTTGGTCACTCCTGCGCAGGCGGGAGTCCATTTTCTGGTAGATTCGCCCTCGCGGGAGTGACGACTGTATGGCTCCTAGGCTATAAAAGAGAGTTTTTTGGTTTGCGAAACAGGTGTTAATACTCCGTAAGGCCCTGCTTGGTCGGATACAGTCACGGTGCCTTCTTTGTCAGAATGTGCCTTTGTCAAATTGTGCCTTGGATACCAATATGCCAGTAGCTTTGAGTGTATAGGTGGTGCGGGTGACGGTGTTTCCACCAGCTGATTTCTCTGTAAGTTGGGTTGTGGTCGCTTCAATTAGGCGTGAAAAAGAATGATAACTAACAGGTGTTACCAAAAATTAGATTTGTCTGTTATTTCACCGTCAAGCTTGGGAGTTATTACCAGGTTTGGATACCCATTCTGCCACTTCAGCTAACAAGTCAAGCCCTGATTTTTGTGGGATATCAATGAATGTAGCGGCTGGTTGTGTGTCTTGCTTAATAGTTGTTAACACTGCGTGAGGCAATCTTCTAACGGTGACAATCGCGGCGCTGCCATTGGAGGAAGTTAATTGGGATACCCTCGTTGTGCCAGTGCCAGTGCCAGTGCCGGTGTCAGTGCCAGTGTCATTGAACATGTGGGTTGTGGATACAACTGCTTTTCCATCTTTTAATTGTTGACTGGTTGTGGTTGTGGTTACTTTAGAATTAGCCTTACCGTGCAGTCTTTGTATGTGCAAAGTGAGATGATTTGACTGAACAAAAAATCTTCCGCAGTGTATGCAATGATAAGGTCTTTCTCCTGTGTGTGTTCTTGTGTGGACTTTGAGATCGTCATTTGTGGTAAATTTTTTATTACAGTAAGTGCAATGATAAGGTTTTTCTCCTGTGTGTTTTTTTACGTGTCTTGAGAGATGATGAGACTCTTTAAAACTTGACGTACAGTGAGGGCATTTAAAGGGTCTTTCTCCTGTGTGTGATCTTAAGTGTTTGGTATACCAACTCAGATAACGAAAAGTGATACCGCATGGTTCGCATTTATAAGGCATACTGATACCTCTTTCAGTGTCAGCTAGGAGCCAGTCGGACTTATGCTTTCTCGCACTTTCTCGCACTTTCTCGCACTTTCTGGATTTTAGGCCGAAATGGTCTTACGTCCGACTGGCTCCTAGCATTCGTCAATTGTAGTTTATTGAGATGCTTGTTGCCATAAAATAAGCCGCGTGTCAACAGTGATCTTTGTAATAAAATTTTTTAGTTGACTATGGATGGGTATCTTGGGGTTTTCTGATGTATAGCAATTGTGCAAGTATAACAACAACAGAGTACTACCGAAATCATACTTGTTTGACAAAAACCGCCTTTAGTGGCATGTGCTCTGTCGTTTGTATTGTGGCTAAACACCACAAAAACTGAGCTGTTTTCCAGTAGTAATCTTTGAAATAGAAGGCTGTAGAGTTGATTAGGATGATGTATTAACGTCGACTTACGTGTAATAAGTGGGATCAAAATAATAGCTACCAGGTGCTACCGAGAAACGGGGCTTGTTTTCTGTTACCCTTCAATCTTTCGGTTTATTTTGGGTAGTTGCCTAATGCCACATCAGCTAAAAGATTAAGCCCTGAATCTTGGAGTGAGGTTTCAACGGCTGTAACAGGTGCTTGTCCGTCTCGCGTAACCGCTGTCATTGTTGCGTGATCCGCCGTGTGAACGATTACAGTGGCTCTGACATAAGGAGAGATTACCTGGGTTACCGCTCTGGCTGAGTTGCCGGTATCGAAACTGTGGGTTGTGTACACGGCCAGATTGCCATCAGGTAATGCTTGCGAGCTTATGGTTGTACTTGCTTGAGCAGCAAGCCTATTGTGCCTTCTCTTTTGGTGAGTGGCGAGATGAGCGGATTGAACAAATCTTTGACCACAACTGTCGCAACTAAATGGTCTTTCTCCGGTGTGAGTTCTTATATGTACGGTAAGCTGGTGTTGAGAAGCAAAAGCTGAGGGACGGTCGGGGGGACAGTGAGGGCAAGAAAAAGGTTTTTCTCCCCTGTGTACTGCTTTTTGATGTCTATCGAGATGGTCAGGTCTTTGAAAACGCATACTGCAATCAGGGCAAGGGAAAGGCCTTGTTTCTGAATGGAAGTTCAAGTAGTGCCTGCGAATGTCTGCTGTTATAGAGGAAATGAAGTTATTGCATATATTGCAGGTATGCGGGTGGCTAGTTGTAGGCATGTTGAAGTCTCCTTCAGCGGTAGACTACTTTTGTCGAGTATAGTTCATCGCGCCTGTCAACGTGAAAATAGTTGATCATGGATTAGTATAGTAATGTTATTTTACGTATATAAGTCGTGATAATAATAACTACGAGTACTACTAAAAATCTTATTTGTCTTTTATAACTTCCTCACATTTCAGCGTCATTATCAGGAATGGGTAATGCCTTTGTTGCCACTTCAGCTAAAATGTCCAGACCTGATTTTTGTCCGGTATCAAAGGTTGTAACAGTTCGTTGTCCGCTTTGCGTAACAGTTGTTACCTCTCCGTGATGCGATTTTTGAACGGTTACAAGCGCGCTGCCTTCGGGGTAATTTATTCGAGATACCGTAGTTGTTTCAGCGCCAATGCCTGTGAACGTGTGGGTTGTGCAGGTGATGTTTCCATAAGGCAATGGCTGTGTATGTGTGATTGTGGATACTTGAGCATTCATTACAGAGTGTTGTATTCTTTCATGATTATAGGCGGCACTTGATTGAGCAAACTGTCGTGAACAAAATCTACAACGGTATCGTTTCTCTCCGGTGTGGGTTAATTCGTGCTTTTTACAATCGCCAATGGTGACAAACGCTTTAGTACAGTACGCGCAAAGATGAGACTTTTCTCCTTTGTGTCTTTTTACGTGGGTGTTGAGAGCGTCATTTCTAGTAAACTTTTTCGGACACATAGGGCAACTAAAATTTTTTTCTCCTGTGTGTGACCTCGCGTGTCTGTTGAGATCGCACTCTTTATTGAAAGCTCTTTTACATGCATCGCAGGTATATTTACCCATGTTGAAGTTACCTCCAGTGATATAGATACTTTAGGAGCCTGTCGGACTTAAGATAATTTCGGCCTAAAATACAGAAAGTGCGAGAAAGTGCGAGAAAGTGCGGCCAAAGTTTTATGATCGAAAGCATAAGTCGGACAGGCTCCTGGCGATTGCAGGCATTCGAGCTTTCTAACGAAAAAAATTGATCTGCTTATCAATAGCAATGGTTAAATAATGAATTGAAGTTGATCAGAAGGCAAGTATCTTAACGTTATATGATGCATAGTAATTGTGTATGAAAAAAATAATCAGGCAATGCTAAGAGTCGAACCCGTCTGGAACTTCTTATGAATCTTCAGGTTTATCATTGGATAGGTAGGGCAAATTTGATACTAACGCGGCAAAAAAGTTAAGGTCTGCCAAGTTGGTAACGTCTGTAATGGGTGATTGTCCGCTTTGCGAAACAGTTGTTATTGCTGTGTGAGGCGCTGCTATTGTTGTAACGGTTCTGACAATCGCCGTGCCGCCGGTGGAAGAATTTACCTGAGATACCTTCGTGACATTGGTGTCGGTTGTGACTGTATGGGACGTGCAGGTGGCTGTGTTTCCATCTAAAAATTGCTCTGCCCTGGTGGTTGTGACTACTTCAGCATTAACGCCGCTGTGTTTTCTTGTGCGCTTTCTGGCATTACCAGATAAAGTAAGCCCTTGACGAAAAGTGCTGGAAATGTCCCGTTTTTTTATGGTGTGTAATGCTTCGTGCCTGGAACAATCGCTGGAATAGGCAAAAGCTCGACCACAGTGAGAGCAATTATAAGGTTTTTCCCCCGTATGGGATTTCAGGTGTTTGCTGAGATAGCTGCTTCTGGCAAATTTTCTCCCACAGATATGGCAACTAAAAGGTTTCTCTCCCGTGTGCATTGTTTGGTGGCTTTTGAGATTACTAAGTTGAGCAAAAGACTTCCCGCAGTCGGAGCAAGCAAAAGGTTTCTCTCCCGTGTGTGTTAGCAAGTGCCTGACGAGATCACTCGGTTTCTCGCCAGTGAATTTGTTGCATATGGTACACGGGTGAGGCATATGGAACTCTCTTTCAGTGGTAGACGCAATCTATAAAATGTAGTTTATCGCACTTGCCACTGCGTAGAAATTGGTATGCCTCTCTCTAGGAGCCTGACCGAGAATAGACTGCCCTACTGCGGTTGCGATAAATTGGTCTAAAAATTCCTGCTTCTTCGTCAAATAGCCCCACTATTATCCTCAGAAGCAGAAATTTTTATCCTCAATTTCTCGTAATCCTCGCTACGGGCGCTATTCTCGGTCAGGCTCTTAGCGAAAGTCGAACCTGCCTTGAAATACTGTTCAGTCTTCGGATTTATTATCGTTCAGGTCTGGATTAAGTGATGCCACTTCAGCCAGAATTTGAAGGGGTGTCAGGCCACTGATATCTATATCCAGAAGAGGTGTTTGGTCGTTTTGCGAAACAGTTGTGACTTTTGTGTAAGGTGCTGCTGTTGCTTCAACGGTTCTGACAAACGCTTTGCTGCCGTTGGAAGAAATTACTTGAGACACCCTGGTGGTTTCTGTTTTGGTTTCAGCTATGTGGGTTGTGGAGGTAACTGTGTTGCCATCGGATAATTGCTCTGTCATTGTGGTTGTGATGACTTCGCCAACGCCCTTGTGAACCCTGGTTATGTGCGTTCGAGTATTACACATTTGAGAAAACGCTCTACCACAATTACCGCAAGTGTAAGGTTTATCTTTGGTGTGGGTTCTTTCGTGCCTGGTTTGTTCGGGTTTAGAAACAAAGCTTTTTTTACAGTAACTGCAGGGAAAAGGTTTGTCTCCCGTGTGTCTTCTCATGTGGGTGACGACATCCTGCGGTTTATAGCTAGAGAAGCTACTGCATAGGGTGCAGTGATGCATGCGTTTGGGATTGCGCTTGGGCATGTTGATGTTTCCTTCAGTGCAGAGGGCTTCTGTGGATTGGAGTATTCTGCACCTGTCAAAGCGTGGAAGCTGGATTGTTTCTCAATAGCGACCTTTGAAATAAGGGTTTGTCGTTTATTCGCGGCTAATATGCAGATGCCGTTTGAGGTGTATCGGTCGTACAGAGAAAAATGACGAACAAAGGTGTTAACAAGAATCGGATTTGTCGTTTATTACCCTTCAATTACCCCTCATACCCCTCAATCTTCGGGTGTATTAACGGGAAGGTATGGCCTATTTGATGCCAATTCAGCTAAATCTTCAAGCGTTTCTTCTTGTGGGGTATCAATGGCTATAACAGGGGGTTGTTGGTCTGAAGAAACAGCTATTAATTCTGCGTGAGGCGCTTCAACGGTTCTGACAATTGCGGTGCCAGTGGCAGAGTGTACCAGAGATACTTCTTCGACTTCGACAAAGTTGCTGGTTTTGAATGTATGGGTTATGAAGGAAACTGTATTTCCATCTTCCATCGGCTGTGTACTTGCTGTGGTGACGACTTGAGGATGCAGGTTTTTTACGTGTCTTCCAAGAGAGCTGCTAGAGGCATAAGTTTTATCACAGTAAAGGCATCTATAAGGCTTTTCTCCCGTGTGGGATCTGATGTGGTCTTGGCAATGGTCAATTCTGGTAAATTTTCTAGGGCAGTGAGGGCAGCTGTAAGGGGTATTTCCAGTGTGTTTTCTCTCGTGCCTTCTAAGGTGACTGGATTCAATAAATTTCTTGTCACATGAAGAGCAATGATAAGGTCTCTCTTTCGTGTGGCTTCTAATGTGCTTGGCGAGATCTTGTGGTTTTTTGGGAACGCGAAAGCATATGGGACAGGCTTTATTTTCATTCATGTTGAGGTTCCTCCGGGAGGTAGACTGCTCCTGTCAATTATAGTTCATCGCACCTGTCATCACACATATTGGACTGTTCATCAATAGCAATCTTTGAAATAAAAGTTTGTAGTTGACCAGGGGCCAGGAGCCTGTCGGGCTTAAGCTTTCGAGCATGAAATTCAGTAGGGCGAGTCAGAGTTTTTGATCAATTTGCGCGAATAGTTGACCTATTTAAGCAAATTCATCGGAAAATATGGCCGCTCTTTCTGGATTTCAGGCCGAAATTGCCTTAAGTCCGACAGGCTCCTAGTATGCAGATGTCGTTTGAGGATCTCAGTCGTGCACAGAATAATAACTAACAGGTGTTACCGAATATCGGACTTGTCTTTTATTATGCCTTAATCGTCGGCGTTATTAGCGGCTAGGTCTAGCTTGCCTGATGCTACTGCTACTTCAGCTAAAATTTCAAGGGGTGTTGGGCCACTGGTAGCTGTAACCGGTGGTTGGTTGCCTTGCAAAACAGTTGTGTGTGTCGTGTAAGGCGCTGCTGTTGCCTCAACGGTTCTGACAAGCGCTTTGCCGCCATTGGCAGCATGTACCTGAGATACCATTATGACTGAGTCGTTGGTTTTGAACGTATGGGTTGTGCACGCAGCTTCGTTGCCATCTGGCAATTGCTGTGTGCTTGTGCTTGTGATGACTCGAGCATCAATGCCAACGTGATTTGTTTTTATGTGTCTTGAGACATTACTATAATCAGAGTACGGTTTTAAACAAACACTGCAACTGAATGGTTTCTCTCCGGTATGGGTTCTTTGGTGCCTATCACGATCGCTGGAAGTAACAAAACATTTCTCACAGTAAGAGCAGCGATAAGGTTTTTGTTCTGTATGTCTTCTTATGTGAACCCGGAGGTCATCTTTTCTTTTAAATCTTTTGTCACAGTCAAGATGGGTACAATGAAAAGGTCTCTCATTCGTGTGTGTTCTAAAGTGCCTGACGAGATCGACCCTTCGATTGAAAGTCTTTTCGCATATTTCGCAGGTATGTCCATTTTCATTCATGTTGACGTTTTGTTCAGTGGTAGATGCCTACCATCAATATAGTCTAACGCACCTGTCAATGGGCAGAAAACGGACGGCTTTCTATTACCCGGATATTTCATAAACATGCTCCTGGCCTTGCTTGCTCCTTGCGGCTCTAAAGGCGTTTTGCTCAGTCGACCGTACTCCCCGATACGGCGCTCCTTCGCAAAATCCCTTAGAGCCGCGAGGTTCTGCGCAATTCTCAGGGCAGTTTATGAAATATACGGGTTAGAAGCAGTTTTAAAAGTCTTGCTCCTACTGCGGCCAGGACAAATGGGTCTGAAAAACTGTTTTTGTCGGTTAAATAGCGCCACTATTACCTCACACCTCACACCTCACACCTCACACCTCACACCTCACACCTCACACCTCACGCCTCACGCCTCACGCCTCACGCCTCACAAAAGCAGCTTTTCATCCTCCATTTCTCGTGCTTCTGCTACGGACAGACTTTTAAGACCGCTTCTTAGGAATTTGGAATTTTTGCAATAAGGTGTGTAGTTGACCAGGGGTTAGTATGCAGATGTCGTTTGAGGATCTCAGTCGTGCACAGAATAATAACTAACAGGTGTTACCGAATATCGGACTCGTCTTTTATTATGCCTTAATCGTCGGCGTTATTAACGGCTGGGTCTAGCTTGCCTGATGCTACTGCTACTTCAGCTAAAATTTCAAGGGGTGTTGGGATACTGGTAGCTATAACCGGTGGTTGGTTGCCTTGCAAAACAGTTGTGTGTGTCGTGTAAGGTGCTGCTGTTGCCTCAACGGTTCTGACAAGTGCTTTGCCGCCATTGGCAGCATCTACCTGAGATACCGTTATGACTGAGTCGTTGGTTTGGAACATATGGGTTGTGCATGCGGCCTGGTTGCCATCTGGCAATTGTTGCGTGCTTGTGGCTGTGATGACTCGGGCATCAATGCCAACGTGATTTGTTTTTATGTGTTTTGAGACACTACTATAATCAGTGTACGGTTTTAAACAAACACTGCAACTGAATAGTTTCTCTCCGGTGTGGGTTCTTTGGTGCCTAGTACGATCGCTGGAAGTAATAAAACATTTCTCACAGTAAGAGCAGCGATAAGGTTTTTGTCCTGTATGTTTTCTTATGTGAATCTTGAGATGATCACTTCTGACAAATATTTTGTCACAGCCAGGCTGAGTGCAAGGAAAAGATTTCTCATTCGTGTGTGCTTTGACGTGCCTGACGAGATTCCCCTTAGTAGTGAAAGTCTTTTTGCATATATCGCAGGTATGTTCATTTTCATTCATGTTGACGTTTTGTTCAGTGGTAGATGCCTGCCGTTAATATAGTCTAACGCACCTGTCAATGGGCAGAAAACGGACTGCTTCTTAGAAATTTTTGAAATAAGGCGTGTAGTTATCAGGGGCTGGTATATAAATGCCGTATGACGTATAGAAAACCTGCTCAGAATAATAACTAACAAGTTGCGCCGAAAATTGCCCCTGCCTTTAACTCTGGCTCAATCTTGAGGTTTATTAACAGTTAGCCCTGCATTAGCTAACGCCACCTCAGCTAAAATTTCAAGGGGTGTCAGGCCACTCATATCTATATCCACAATAGCTGTTTGATCGTCTTGCAAAACAGTTGTGTGTGTTGTGTAAGGCGCTGCTGTTTCTTTAACGGTTCTGACAAGCGCTTTGCTGCCGTTGGAAGAAATTACCTGAGACACCACGGTGGTCTCTGTTTTTGTTTCAACGCTGTGGGTTGTGGAGGTAACGGTGTGTCCATCGGTTAATTGCTCTACCTTGGTAGTTGTGTTGACTTCGCCAAGGCCACTGTGAACATAGAGAATGTGCGTTTTGGTATTACAAATTTGGTTAAACGATTTACCACAGGCGCTGCAAGTGTAAGGTTTCTCTCCAGTATGGATTCTTTCGTGTCTGGTACAATTGTCACTAGCGGCAAAGCGTTTTGAGCAGTATCTGCAGGGATAAGGTTTTTCTCCTGTGTGCGTTAGCATGTGTCTGGCGACATCCCTCTTTCTAGGACTCTTGTAGTCGCAGAAGTCGCAGGTACTTATTTTCTTGGGTTTACGTTGACGCTTAGGCATGTTGAAACTCCTTTCAGCGACAGGCTCATAACACAGGCTCCTAACAATTGTAGTTTATTTTACCCGGTAATAGGCAGCGTATAGCTGAAGCATTAACATCGTCACGATAGATGCTTTTTAAAGAGAGTCTCCCTGTTCCATTGGTGCTGCCTTTTCATCACGGTAGTTAGAAAAGGCCATTGCTATTACTCGCTGTCGAGGGATCCCATGGCTGTCACATTAAACCCACAATCCACATGAGTGATTTCACCAGAGATTCCAGAGGCTAAGTCTGAGCACAGAAATGCGGCCACATTTCCCACTTCCAGCTGAGAGACATTGCGGCGCAAGGGTGCACGCTCTTCATTATGGGTAAGCATTTTACGGAAGCTGCCAATACCGGAAGCCGCCAGGGTTTTAATGGGGCCGGCGGAGATGCCATTCACCCGAATACCCTGTGGCCCCATACTGGTAGCCAGGTAGCGCACACTGGCCTCCAGGCTTGCTTTGGCCAGCCCCATCACATTGTAATTGGGTAGGGTACGCTCAGCGCCGAGGTAAGACAATGTCAGCAAGGCGCCATCACGGCCTGCCATCATGGCGGCACCGGCTTTGGCCAGGGCAATAAAGCTATAGGCACTGATATCGTGGGCAATCTGAAAGCCTTCGCGGGTGGTGACTTTATGGAAGTCGCCACTGAGCTGGTCGCCGGGGGCAAAGCCGACAGAGTGAATAATGCCATCGAGACCATCCCAGTGTTTGCCAAGTTCAGTAAAGACTGCCTCTATCTCTTCATCGGAGGTGACGTCACAGGGGAAGCACAGGTCTTCAGACGAACCCCAGTTTTCGGCAAACTTGACGACGCGTGATTTCAGCCGCTCTGACTGGTAGGTAAAGGCCAGTTCAGCCCCTTCGCGGCGCATGGCTTCTGCAATACCGGCAGCAATGGAGTGTTTGCTGGCAACGCCAACAATCAAAATACGTTTTCCGCTCAAAAATCCCATAAGAGGCTATACCTTTTTGCAACCATTAGCAGTGCGGGCAGTATAAGCCATGGAAGTGTGGATTTCGACACACGGTTGTAGCGCTTTGTAAGGACGGGTGACAAAAGGGGCGGGTTTATCCAGTAAAACGGGTTGCCAGAGATCGGGAGTTGCTTTAGACCCGGGGGAAGAACAGGCGATACCCTATGAAATACTCCTATTGACACGTCGTGCTTTTGCCGGAAAGAGGCCTACAGAACAGCAGCGGGTGGTCGATAGCTTTCTGGTAGCCATAATCAGGGTGCGCGACTTGCTATGAAAATAAGGATATTGCCAACAAGAAAAGCCTTACCTGCTATGTCCACTGTTGTGTTCGGCGCTTTTTTATGGGGCACAGTCCATGCTGATGATAATCTTGGATCGACGGTTGATCTACTCGATTTTAGTTTGCAGGAGCTGATGGTACTTCAGGTGACGTCTGTTTCCCGGCGAGTTCAGCGTCAGTTTGATGCCGCGGCAGCTATTTATACCATTACCCAGGATGATATTCGCAACCTTGGGATAACCTCCATTCCAGAAGCGCTCCGAACCGTTCCTGGTATGCAGGTGGCCAAACTCAATGGCAGCACCTGGTCTCTCAGTGCCCGGGGTTTTAACTACGTTTTTGCCAATAAGCTGCTGGTACTGATTGATGGCCGCACCGTGTACACCCCCTTGTTCTCAGGGGTGAATTGGGATGCGCAGAATGTCATGATGGATGATATTGACCGGATTGAGGTGATCCGCGGCCCCGGCGCTGCCCTTTGGGGTTCCAACGCGGTGAACGGCGTGATTAATATTATCACCAAGCACACCGAAGACACCCAGGGAGGACTGCTGCGGGGTAGTGTGGGGACAGAAGAAAAAACCGCCGGCGCCGTCCGCTACGGTGGTGAGCTGAGCGACGATACGTTCTACCGGATTTATGCCCAGGGGTTTGAGCGCGACGGACAAAAAAACAAAGATGGCAGCGATGCCAGAGATGGCTGGTTTATGCATCAGGCCGGGTTTCGCTTTGACCGGTATTTTTCAGACCGGGATGATTTTACGCTGCAATCGGATATCTATGAAGGCTCAACCCGGCCGCCGTATTATGTCTATGACCCCGATCAGCACCAACTTAAAACGGTCAATAATTTAGACCGCGCCCAACGAGGGGGCAATGTGCTGGCAAAGTTCACCCGCTCATTGGACAACGGCGAGGTTATGCTGAAAAGCTACGGTGAATATTACCAGAATGATGATTTGCGACTGAATGAAAAGCGCGATACCTGGGATATTGAATTTCAGCACAGTTTTTCCTGGTGGGATGATCATACCCTGGTCTGGGGCGGTAATTACCGGATAGATTGGTATAACCTTGATCCGCGCAAGAATCATTACGTCACCTTAAAAGAGAATAAATTTAGTCAAAAACTGTGGAGCCTTTTTGTTCAGGACTCTTTCCGTTATACCCCAACGCTGGAATTTACCCTCAGTACCCGGGTGCAGCATAATGAAACCACCGGGAGCGAGTTACAACCGAACGCGCGTTTTTCCTGGACACCCAACAAAGAAACCACCGTTTGGGGGGCCCTGTCGAGGGCGGTAAAAACACCGGCATTGTCCGAAACGAGTTTGGAAATTACCAATATCAGCTATACGGGTATACTCCAGGGCAATGATACAATGTTTGCCGTCAGTGGGAACCCTGATTTGGTCTCTGAAAAGCTCACTGCCTTTGATCTTGGTTTCAGAAGGCAAGTAACACCGGATTTTAGTGTTGATATCGCGGGGTATTTGAATTTCTACAAAGATGTGACCAGCTATCAGTATTACGGGCCTGGCCAGTGCCAAAGTGGCTTTCAGGACGCGGTACTACAAGACGAACCCGTCTGTATCGACCCATTAAACCTACCGCCGATAGTTGGGGGAACAGGACCTGTCGTATTCCCAACCATCTTGGGCAATACCCTTGAAGTGTTTACCCATGGGGTTGAAATAGCCGCTGACTGGCAAATAAAAGACTGGTGGCGATTACGGCTTAATTATTCTTATATCAATGTGGATGCTGATACTCAACGAAAAGACGATTATGGTCGGCGTAATGAAGCCATTGTTGAAGGTATAGCGGCCAAACATACGGCGAACCTGTTCTCCTTTATGCAACTGCCCGATGACTGGACGTTAAACCTCTGGTTTAAATACATGAGTAAGTTGCATTTAGATCCCCATTACGAAGTGAATAATATAAAAGACAACGCCAATCTGGATATACGCATAGCAAAAGAACTCAAACCCGGGTTGGAAGCCTCATTGGTAGGACAAAATTTGCTACATCACCGGCAACTGCAGTTTTATGAGGTATTTACCGGGCAAACGCAGACAAACGTTGAACGGTCTGCTTATCTGCAACTGCGTTGGACATTTTAAGGAATGGAGGCCGGTATGAAAACAATCACCTTTACTTTGTTCCTTCATGCAGCACTTATTATTACAGGGTTTACCAGTGTGGCAACACCGGTGATGGCATCAACCGCCAGTAAGGTAAAAGCGGCCATTGTTTTTAAATTGACCCGGTATGTTCAGTGGTCAGAGGAAATACAGGCGGATAAACAGTTGAATCTGTGTGTTTTTGGTGACAATGATTTGTATTCTGAGCTGAAAACCACCGAAGGGAAAACATCCAAAGGCATGGCCATTAGTGTGGAACAAGGCAATACCCTGGCCGATAGCTCGAAAACCTGTGATTTACTCTTCATTGGTAACGCTGCCAATATTAACACCCGGACTGTGACGAAGGTGCTCAGTGATAAATCGGTACTCTCTGTCAGCGACCGTTCAGGGTTTGCCAAGGAAGGGGGAATGGTGCAAATCAAGGAGCGCGGCGGGCGTATCCGCTTTACGGTGAACCTGAAGTCCGTGAGAGCTTCTGGCTTGAACATCAGCTCACAACTCCTCGGCCTGGCCAAAGTGATCAAATAGCCGCGGGTGTCGCTCCCTGGTCGCTGGTTCGGGGTTAACAACGGTTTTAACCCGTTACAGGGTGGAGATAATCCACCATTAATTGCAAATTTTGCTGTCCCTGGAATTCATTAATATCTAGCTTGTAGACAGCCTCAATGGTTGTTACTGAAGGGTTGGGCCATTGTGCCGTATCAATATTAAAAGCAATGGCATCAATCCAGGTCTGTTCATTGGGCACTTGCAGCACCATTTTTAAATGTTTCTGTCCCACCAGTTTTTGCTGGGTAATCTGAAACTGTCCCTGAAAGACAGGCTCGGGAAAGTGTTGCCCCCAGGGCTCTCCCTCCCGGATGCACAGGGCGGTTTCCAGGGTGATTTGTTCTGCTGAGAGTGTCCCATCGGTAGGGATTTTTGCATTAAGATCCGCTTCATCAATTAGCTCGCGCACTTTATTGTCAAAAGCGGTTTCAAAGCGGGGCAGGTCTGGCGCCTTTAACGATAAACCTGCCGCCATGGCATGGCCACCAAACTTGCTGATCAGTCCCGGGTTTTCTGTGGCAATACTGTCCAGGGCATCGCGCATATGCAGGCCGGGAATGGAGCGTGCCGAACCCTTGAGTTCTTCATTATCGCCCTCAGCAAAGGCAATGACAGGACGGTTCAGGCGGTCTTTAATGCGAGCGGCCAAAATGCCTATTACTCCCTGGTGCCAGTCGTCCTTGTACAGGCACAGTCCCCAGGGCAGGCTCTGATGATGGTTAAACTCAAGGCTTTCTAATGCCGAGATGGCTTCGCGCTGCATGCTGGCTTCTATGGCTTTGCGTTCTTCATTCAGGCTATCGAGCTCAGCAGCCAGTGTCCGGGCCTGGTTAGCCGATTCGGTGAGGAGCAGTTCAATCCCGATACTCATATCATCCAGTCGACCAGCGGCATTAAGCCTTGGTCCGAGGGCAAAGCCCAGGTCTGACGCGTTTAAACGGGTAATGTCTCGCCGTGCGATATCAACCAGTGCTTTGATGCCAGGGCGGCAGTGACCGGCGCGAATCCGGGCTAATCCCTGAAACACCAGGATACGGTTGTTTTGATCCAGGCTGACCACGTCGGCCACTGTGCCGAGGGCGACAAGGTCGAGATAATGGGCCATATTTGGCAAGGGACGATTATCAAACCAGCCGCGTGTTTTTAATTCTGCCCGTAAAGCGCACATAACATAAAAAATGATGCCGACACCGGCGGTATTTTTGGCAGGAAAAAGGCACTCGGGCTGGTTGGGGTTAACAATGGCATCGGCCTCGGGCAAAGCCTGACCGGCAAGGTGGTGGTCGGTAATAATGACTTTTAATCCTCTGGCTTTGGCCGCTCTCACCCCGTCAATGCTGGAAATGCCATTATCCACTGTGACCAGAATATCAGGCTGGTAGTTATGGGTAACATGGACGATGGCAGGCGTGAGGCCATAGCCGTATTCAAAGCGGTTAGGCACAAGGTAGTCTACCTGCGCGCCCATAGCCCGTAGGGCCAGCACACCGAGTGTACTACTGGTGGCACCGTCGCAGTCAAAGTCACCGACAATCAGGATGCGTTGCTTTTGCATAATGCCATTTGCCAAAAGCCTGGCCGCAGTGTCAATATCTTTGAGCAGGTGATAGTCCAACAGGTTAGTTAACTGTTTGTTAAGGGCATCATTATTAAAAATGCCCCTGGCACTGTAGATTCGGGCCATCAGTGGTGAGATACCCGCTGAAAACTGGCACTGTTCAAGTGCCACAGGACGATTAATAATCTGTTTGTGCATGTTATTGCGGTGATCAGCTATAAAGAGCTTTAAAGTATGACAGAGCTGCCAGGCAGATACCTAACTTTTCAGAGGGTTATAAAACGATGAAGCTGCTGGTGATTTTATTGGGTTTGCTGGTGGCGCTGGTGCTGGTGGTATCGTTGACAGAGCGCTTTGGCAAACCGATGGATGCGCAGAAGCAGTCCAGGTTGTCAAAAGTAGCGATGGTGCTGGTCTTTGTTTTATTGATTGCTCAAGTTATCCTTTACTGGGTTCGAAGTGGCGGCTGAAGGGGGGGTCTTACCTTGTTTCAGCTTTGTTCGCTATTTTTTCTAGGAGCCTTGTCAGGTCAGGAGCAGTAACCAAAATGAATCCACTGGAAATAGCTGAGTATTATTTTAAACTCTCAAACGACAGTAACTTTGAAGAAATCACCCGGTTATTTTGTGAAAGTGCCACGTTTAGATCAGGAAAGGGTGAGCTTTTTCTGGGAGTGACTGACATTATGTCGATGCAAAGACAGCACCACGGGATGTTTACACAGCTTCAGTGGAAGGTAAGCAGTGTGACTGAAATAAAGCCTGGAATCATCCATTTCACCTTTGATTTTGCGGGTAAAACGCACGAAGGAGAGCGTGTTGAGTATTCAGGCTTGGAGGATGTGGTTATTTATCAAGGTAAAATCCAGCACGTTCAAGTGCGGCGCTTGTGAGCTGATCAGACACTGTAAGCGGGTTTCAATCAGGCCATCCGCGTAGGAGGACAACTGGCAACGTGTTGGGGAATCCCGCGTAGACTCCCCATCTATCCGGTAAACACCGGGAGTTCCAAAAACCCTTTCAGAATAATGGCGTTGGCGATATCAATAAAGAAAGAGCCGATCAGGGGAATGACCAGAAACGCTTTGGTTGATGGACCATAGCGATGGGTTAACGTGTTCATGTTAGCCATACCCACGGGAGTGGCACCGAGGCCCATGCCAATGAAACCCGCGGTTATTACACTGCTGTCGTAGTCTTTACCCGCAAAGCGGAAGACGACAAACCAGGCAAACAGTGTAATCACCACAACCTGGACGATGGTTATGCCTGCCAGGACACCCGCAACACTGGAAAGGTGCTGCAATTTTATGGTCATCAAACTCATGGTAATAAACAACTGAAGGCAAATATCACCCAGGGCGTTCAGCTCATCATGGTGAAGGTTGGTTTTGAACAGGTCAGAAAGGTTAGTGATAATGATACCCGCAAATAATACCGGGACAAATTCAGGTAAAACGATGTTGTAGGATTTGAGCAGGCTTTGCGCGCCATGACCGAGAATGATACAGCTCGAGATAAGAAATATAGCAGGCAGAAGGCGCTCACTATTGAGTTTGAAGCTGGCGTGTGTCTTTTTTTCTTGTGTTTGATGCTGCTGTGGAGAATAAGGGGCACCTGATAACTGATACCTTGAAATCAGTTTTCTTGCCACAGGCCCTCCGAGCAGGCCACCGAGTATCAACCCAAGGGTGGCCGCCACCAGACCAAACTCCATGACATCCTTATAACCCTGTTGTTCCAGAAAATTGCCCCAGGTAATGGCTGTCCCATGCCCACCCGCAAAGGTGATAGTGCCTGCAAGTAAGCCATAGATGGGGTTTTCTCCCATTGCCATGGCGGTGGCTACTCCTGCAGTGTTTTGCACGATCAGAAATACGATGGCAACAACCATTAATGCCGCGATGGTTTTACCCCCACTCATTAATAAACGAAACCGGGCAGATAAACCGATAGTGCCGAAAAAACCTAGTAATAATAAGTCTCGCAGCTGTAAGTCATAGTGGAACTGCGTGCCATAGAACTCGGTGATGCCAGTGAGTCCAAGGCTGAGGATAAGTCCACCGGTTACGGGTGAGGGAATGTGACATCGCTTTAAAATCTGAACCTTATTCGTTATGTAGTGACCAATAAACAGGCTGAGGATGGCCAGGCAGAGTAAATGTATCCCTGATAGGTGTGTCATAGTTCAATGCACTCAAAATCCTTTTTATAAAAGATAGCAGCAAAAGAGATAAAAAGTGAGTTTAAATATTTTTTCGGAATAGTTAATGTCGTAGCAGATATCAATTCACCAGGAGCCTGTCGGACTTATGCTTTCGAGCATAAAATTCAGTAGAGCGAGCCAGATTTTTCGATGGATTTGTGCGAATAGTTGACCTATTTAAGCAAATTCATCGGAAAATATGGCCGCACTTTCTCGCACTTTCTCGCACTTTCTCGCACTTTCTCGCACTTTCT
>NZ_JAVLSP010000027.1:0-40138 GCF_031528575.1 Candidatus Sororendozoicomonas aggregata | reverse complement strand
CTACGGGCGCTATTCTCGGTCAGGCTCCTAGGAGCCTGTCGGACTTAAGACAATTTCGGCCTAAAATCCAGAAAGTGCGAGAAAGTGCGAGAAAGTGCGGCCAGAATTTTATTATACATCCGGTGGAAGCAACATACTAAAATCAAACAGCTCCCGTCCATCACCCTCATCTTGTGACATATCTCCGGTGCCCATATTAAAATTTAATCGAGTTCCCATTTTACTCTCAACGAATGATTCGGTCCCGCTTTGATCGTGCACAACCGTTGTTATTGCATGGGGGGACTCACTTATTTCAACAGTAGCGGCGCCTTGGGTGGAGCTTATTCTGGCTACGGTGGAGACAATATTGTTCGTTGAGGTCGTCAGGGTATGTGTCATACAGGTAACCGGCCCCGCAAGCGGGTCATGCTCTACGCGCACCGCTAACTGGCAAGACTTATCACTGGAATGCTTCTTAGTCTTTAAATGATCGCGAAGCCCCCTGGCCGTTAAAAAGGATTTACCACAGGTTAAACAATCAAATTTCTTCCCTTCGTGGATCTTCTGGTGCTGCCTGAGTACTCTGGCTTGATTAAAGCATTTATTACAGACAGAGCATTGAAACAGTTTTTCCTCATTATGCTGTTTCTCGTGTTGCCTGAGATAACGACTCTGCGCAAAAGACTTACCACAGGTGCCGCATTTATGGGGCTTTTCTGAAGAGTGAGTAAGCTCGTGTTCCGTGCGGGTAGACGTTTTCGAAAAAAAACTATCACAGATACGGCATTTGTAACATTTTTCTCCCGCATGGCTTTTCATATGCTCAAAATAATAACTTCGAAACTCGAAAGTAATCTTGCATACATCACAGTAATAAGGCATCGCCACTCCTCTTTATAATCCCCACCATCAAAATCCCCACCATCGTCACTTCAAAACCATCGCCCCTGTGTTGTAAACAACGGTGAATATAAACCTAAAGCTAGTCTGAAATAGGCTTTAAAGAAAGATTCTCTGAGGAATTGCCATTACCTCCTGTCATCATCCATTGAGCACGCTCTTGATAAACCACACTAGCTATACCGTACAGTGAGGGTTCTCAACCGCTGTTTATAACCTTTTGTGAGCTGCAACCAGCAATAAAAGCTGTCTGTTTTGTACTGTTCACAAAAGATCATGAACAACATCTCGCTGGATTTGCTAAAATGCCCTGAGACGTTTCTACCTCCCCTTTAATAAATGAGGGCACACAATGACAACGGTCATTTCTGTGGTTCTTTCGTTCATGTTTGTTCTGTCCACAACGGTGGCAGCAGACACAACAAAACAGTCAGGCACCAAAACACAATCAGGCGCCAAGGTCGTCAAGCCTGTCCATGCCATTAGCCTTTACGGTGCGCCAAAATATCCCGCTTCGTTTACCCATTTTAATTACACCAACCCCGACGCCCCAAAAGGGGGAGAGCTCAAACAGGCTGCCATTGGTACCTTTGACACATTCAATCCGTATATAGACCGAGGCACGGCGGCGGCAGGCAGCGACTTGCTCTATGCCAGCTTGCTTGCCCGCTCATGGGATGAAACCCTCACTAAATATGGTCTTATCGCAGAATCTATTGAGCGCGCCCCTGACAACCGCTGGGTGGCCTACAACATCAATAAAAAAGCCCGGTTTCATGATGGCAAGCCTGTCACTGCCAACGATGTTAAATTCTCCTTTATGATTCTGCGTGAAAAGGGCTCAGCCTTCTATAAAAGCTTCTACCGTGAAGTAAAAAGTGTTGAAGTAACAGACCCTTACCGGGTGGTATTCTGGTTTAACAACCCAAACATTCGTGAGCTGCCTTTAATCCTTGGACAAATGCCTGTCATACCGGAACATTTCTGGAAAGATAAGGACTTTTCGTCCCCAGGGCTGCAGATTCCCGTGGGCAGTGGTCCGTATAAAGTGGCCAAGTTTGATGCGGGGCGGTCTGTTACCTATGAGCGTGTCAAAAACTACTGGGCCGCAAACCTGCCGGTAAATGCCGGGCGGAATAATTTTAACCAGCTACGTTATGACTATTACCGTGATAGCACCGTCGCAATTGAGGCATTGATCGCTGGAGATTGCGATATCAAGGTCGTCAGTGATCCCCGCATCTGGTATGACCAGATTCAAGACAGCGTATTGACAAAAAATAAAATGGCCCGCGAAACAATAAAAAATAGCAACCCACAATCCCTGATGATTACCTACAATACGCGCAAGCCTCTGCTGCAAGATAAACGTGTGCGTGAGGCCCTTGGCTATGCCTTTAATTTTAAGGCCATCAACCACAACCAGTTTCACGATATATACCATCGTGCCACCAGCTTTTTCTCCGGTACGCCCCTGGCATCCAGCGGCCTGCCTTCTGCCGGGGAACTGGCCCTGCTTTCCCCTTGGAAAGCCTCACTCCCTGCGGCGCTGTTTACCGAGCCATACCAGCCTCCTGGCAGTGAGTCCATCGACGAGCGAAGCAAGCTGAAAAAAGGACTCGACTTACTCAAGGCAGCAGGTTTCAAATTGCAGCATAACCAACAGGTGAAAGATGGCACTCCCTTAGTACTCGAAGCACTGGTCATGCAGCCAGACCATGAAAAAACCATGCTGTTCTTCCAGGACGGTCTGGCACGTCTTGGCGTAAAGTTGAACATTCGAAGCGTTGATCCGGCGCAATATATAGAGCGCCTGCGTAATCAGGACTTCGATATTATCATGCACACTTTTCCCCACACACCAAGTCCCGGCACAGAGCAAGCCAGCTTCTGGGGGTCCTCGACCGCCAACCAACACGGCACCCGTAATCTGGCAGGAAGCCATATGCCGGCAGTGGATGACCTGGCACAAAAAGTGGCCGATGCCAAAAACTACGAGGAGCTTAAAGCCAGCGTCCGGGCGTTGGATCGTGTGTTATTGTGGGAGCAATATACCCTCCCCCTCTGGTATCTTCCCGAATGGCCCGTTATTCATAAGCAAACACTCCAACACCCTGAAAATCCAGCCCCTTATGCGCTGGATATCATGACATGGTGGTTTAAACCCTAAGAGCTTGTCGGACTTATGCTTTCGAGCATAAAATTCAGAAAGCGCGGCGGCCTCCTTCTGCTGCCGTCATTCCGGTCCCAGCGGGAATGACCACTGAGTGTATTAACGCCAAACGGCTAAAGGCGCCAGGGACAAGCAAAATAAGGGGGCGATCAGGAATATCCGGGCTTGGGTTGATCATGGAAAATGTGGTTCCTGTACATTCCCTGTACAGGATGACGGGGCGGGGCGTATTTCAGATTTTCGCGACAGCCTCAATTAGCCAGGGGAGGATGTCAATGCATTGTCAAGATACCAATACTCCCTGTATAGTAGTGATTTAGAAGAAACTTAGAAAAATATGCGCAAGCCTTCAATAGAAAAAGCACAACAAGGTCTATAGTGAAGCGCAACGTACTTACTCACATCTTCAGAGTTTTTTATGGTTCTACACCGTTATGACTGGCTCCGGCCTTATCAGGTTATTATTTGCTTTTTTGTCCTGCTCTTCTTCTCCCAGGCAAATGCCCAACCTCAAACAGCATTAACAATACGTGGAGAACCAAAGTACAAAAAAGATTTTACCCATTTTGATTATGTTAACCCCGAGGCTCCCAAAGGGGGCAGCATAACCATGGCCGCCAGGGGCACCTTCGATAGCCTCAACCCTTACATTGAAAAAGGCACAGTCGCTTCAGGCATACAACTGATCTACGACACACTGATGACCCGTAGCCAGGACGAACCCTTCTCACACTATCCTTTGATTGCCAAATCTTACGAACGCCCCTCTGATAACACAAGTATCACCTTCCATCTGAACCCCGCAGCCCGCTTTCATGATGGGCATCCCATCACAGCCCGGGATGTCCAATACACATTTTCATTACTGACAATGAAAGGCTCGCCTTTTTATCGGACCTATTACAATGACGTCAAACAAGTCAACGTCCTCTCAGAACACAGTGTGCAATTTCTCTTTAAAGCCAATAGCAACCGTGAATTGCCACTGATTCTTTCAGAACTTCCGGTGTTACCCGCCCACTTCTGGGAAAAACCGGAAAACGATTTTGAACAAGCCAGTCTTACCTTTCCCCTTGGCTCTGGCCCCTATCGTATCGCTTCCGTTGAGGCCGGGAAATCAATACTGTACGAGCGGGTAAAAAACTATTGGGGCAAAGACCTGCCTGTCAACAAAGGACGCTATAATGCTGATCTGCGCCGTTTTGATTATTACCGTGACGAACAGGTCGCCATTGAAGCACTGAAAACCGGTGCCTATGACCTTCGCTTTGAAAATGTTGCGAAAAATTGGGCGCAGGCCTACGACACACCTGCCGCTGGGGCAGGTTTATTAACAAAAGAGGCCATCAAAACCCTGTCCCCAAAAGGGATTCAGGGCTTTGTCTTCAATCTGCGGGCTCCCCTGTTCTCAGATATAAGGGTGCGTCAGGCCATCACCTATGCCCTGGACTTTGAGTGGTTAAACCGCAATTTATTTTATGGCGGATACCATCGTGCTAACAGCTACTTCTCCAACTCTGACTTTGCTGCAACGGAACTACCCTCAGAAGAAGAACTGGCACTACTGTCTCCGTTCAAGGAACAACTGCCGCCCGGTCTGTTTTCGCAGCCTTTTTCCCTCCCTGTCACTGACGGCTCGGGTCGAAACCGAAAACAATTAAGTGAAGCCCTCCGCTTGCTGAAACAGGCTGGCTGGTCATTGAAAAATGGCAAGCTCGTCAATGCTAAAAACGAACCGTTAACCTTTGAGCTACTGTTTTTTGAACCGTCCATGGAACGCGTTATATTACCGTTCAAAAAAAATCTGGAGCAAATAGGTATCACCCTGACACCACGCTCCGTTGATATTTCCCAATATATCAATCGTCTTCGCAAGTTTGACTTCGATATGGTGCCTGCCGTCTTCCCACAGTCCAGTAATCCTGGCAATGAACAGCGTGATTTCTGGGGCAGCGAGGCCGCGGCAATACCCGGGAGCCGAAACCTCATGGGCATTCAGTCACCCGCCATTGATCAACTGATTGAAACCATCATCAGCGCTGACACCCGTGAAAAACTGACTATCGCAACACGGGCTCTCGACCGGGTACTACTGTGGGGATACTTTCTGGTGCCTCACTGGTACCTGCCCGAATCCCGGATTGTATACTGGCATCAGTTAAAGCGTCCCGAAAACACCCCACCTTTATATCAACTGGATATAGACACCTGGTGGATTGACCCTCAAAGCACATCGCTTGGTAGAGCGCCTGAACCTGGGGGCAGCAAGAATTATTACGTGTTGCTGATTGCTATTCCCCTCGCTGGTCTGGCCATAATTACTCTTGTCTTTATCAGGCGTCGCAGGAGCCAACTATGAGCAGTTATATTTTCCGTCGCCTGCTCCTGATGATACCCACACTGTTCGGTATTTTGTTAATTAACTTTGTCATTATTCAGGCTGCGCCTGGCGGTCCGGTTGAACAGATGATTGCCAAGCTGGAAGGCTTTGACACCAGTGCCACGGGCCGTATTGGCGGCTCCAGTTATTCGGAAGTACAACAAATGTCCATGGATGAATCCAGCGACTATCGTGGTCGGCGAGGGCTGAACCCCGAACTGATTAAAGACATTGAAAAGCTTTATGGTTTTGATAAACCTGCCCATGAACGCTTCTGGCTGATGATTGTTAACTACCTTCACTTTGATTTCGGCGATTCCTTTTTTCGGGACGCTAAAGTGGTTGACCTTATCAAAGAAAAACTCCCCGTCTCTATTTCTCTGGGGTTATGGAGCACGCTGCTGGTCTACTTGATCTCCATTCCCTTAGGCATTCGCAAAGCCGTCAAACACGGCAGTCGGTTCGATATTTGGTCCAGTACCATTATCACAACAGGTTATGCCATTCCGAGCTTTCTGCTGGCAATTCTCCTTATTGTCCTGCTCGCCGGAGGCAGTTACTGGAATATTTTTCCTCTACGTGGTCTCACATCCGATAACTTTGCCCAGTTGTCACTGGCGGGAAAAATCGTCGACTATCTCTGGCATATGGTACTGCCCATCTTTTGTCTGGTCATCAGTGGCTTTGCGACACTGACATTGCTGACCAAAAATTCATTCCTGGATGAAATTCACCGCCAGTACGTCCAGGCTGCCAGAGCGAAAGGCTTACCCGAAAACCGGGTACTTTATGGGCATATTTTCCGCAATGCGATGTTAGTGGTGATTTCCGGTTTCCCGGCGGCGCTGATTGGGATCTTATTTACCAATGCGCTACTGATTGAAATTATCTTTTCCCTTGACGGGTTAGGGCTTTTGGGTTACGAATCCGCCATTAACCGCGATTATCCGGTAGTCTTTGGTTCCCTGTTTATTTTCACCGTTATCGGCATGCTGGTAAAACTTGCTGGCGATTTAACCTATGTACTGGTCGATCCCCGGATTGATTTTGAGACCAGAAATTAACTCAGTGGCAACTGTAAAATGACTTTAAGCCTCCTCAATCAACGACGCTGGCAGAACTTTACCCGAAATCGCCGCGGTTATTTTTCATTCTGGCTGTTTCTGATTTTGTTTTTTACGACATTATTTGCCGAATTTATTGCCAACGAAAAACCGTTGGTCGTTTACTACGATGGCAGTCTGTATTTCCCTGTTTTCAAAATATACCCCGAAACAACTTTCGGCGGTGAATTTGAGCTTGAAACTGACTACCGTCAGGACTACGCCAAAAACCTGATCAATGCTAAAGGTTGGATGCTGTGGCCCCCGATTCACTACAGCTACGATACCATCAATTATGCCCGCGTCGCTCCAGCCCCCCCTTCACTGGATAACTGGCTCGGTACCGATGACCAGGGGCGTGATGTACTGGCACGGGTCATCTACGGGTTTCGAATTTCTATTTTATTCGGCCTCACTCTGACGGTGTTCAGTAGCATTATTGGTGTTGCGGCCGGTGCTGTACAGGGATTTTATGGCGGAAGAATCGACCTGTTCGGGCAACGATTTATTGAAATATGGTCAGGTATGCCCAGCCTTTATTTGCTGATTATTTTATCGAGTTTTGTTGAACCGGGCTTCTGGTGGTTACTGGGCATCACGTTACTGTTTCAATGGGTGGCTCTTGTGGATGTGGTTCGTGCCGAGTTTTTAAGGGGACGTAACCTGGAGTATGTCCGCGCGGCCAAGGCCCTGGGTATGGGCAATAGTCGCCTGATGTTCAAACATATTCTCCCCAATGCCATGATCGCCACCATTACCTTTATGCCTTTTATCCTCACCGGTGCCATCACTACGCTGACATCCCTGGACTTTCTTGGGTTTGGCCTCCCTGCCGGTTCACCGTCTCTCGGAGAACTCATTGCCCAGGGCAAAAATAACCTTCATGCCCCCTGGCTGGGAATTACTGCTTTTACTGTGATGTCAGTCATGTTGATTCTACTGGTGTTTATTGGTGAAGCGGCACGCGATGCCCTCGACCCCCGAAAATATTACATGGGCCATTAATGATGCCGCCATTACTGACTGTCAATGATCTCCATGTGCGCTTTGTCCAAAGTGAACAAATTATGCCCGCTGTCAAGGGTGTTTCCTTCTCACTTGAAAAAGGCAAGACCCTTGGGCTTGTGGGTGAGTCTGGCTCCGGAAAATCGCTTACGGCTCTTAGCATTTTACGTTTGCTTCCCGATAATGCTGAGCTGTGCGGACATATCACTGTGAATAACACCTCCATCGTCAATGCCAGTGACGCGCAGATCCGCCAGATTCGTGGCCATAAAGTCAGTATGATCTTTCAGGAACCCATGACAGCCCTTAACCCCCTGCACACCATTGAAAGGCAAATCAATGAAACCCTGATGCTGCACCTTGGCATGCCGGTGGAGGCGGCAACGAAAAGAACACTGGAGTTACTGGAGCTGGTCGGTATTAAACAGGCAAGCAGTCGTATGACGGCTTATCCCCATGAGCTTTCCGGTGGACAGCGCCAACGCGTGATGATTGCCATGGCACTGGCCTGTGAACCCGAATTACTAATCGCCGACGAACCTACAACAGCACTGGATGTAACAGTCCAACGACAAATACTCATGCTGCTTAAGGCATTACAAAAAAAACTGGGCATGGCGATTTTGTTCATCAGCCATGACCTTAACCTCATACAACATGTGGCTGATACTATCTGTGTCATGAAAGACGGTGTTATTGTAGAGAGCAATAATACTGAAGCCCTGTTTCAATCACCACAGCATGCTTATACGCGTGAATTGCTCAATGCTGAACCAACAGGGGAACCTGCCCCTTTAAACGGTAAAGCCAATCCTGTGCTGGCTTGCGAAAACCTGTCTATCTGGTTTCCGGTAAAACGCGGGTTACTCAAACGCACCATTGACCATGTAAAGGCCGTAACAGACATTTCCATGTCATTAAAAAAAGGAGAAACATTAGGCATCGTTGGCGAATCTGGCTCTGGTAAAACAACGCTTGGGCTGGCCCTGTTAAAATTGCTACCTGCTAAAGGACATATTGTCTTCCACGGGCAAAACGTAGCCGTTTTATCTCAAAAAGCCTACCGACCTTTGCGCGAGAAAGCCCAGATTGTGTTCCAAGACCCTTATGGCAGCCTGAGTCCACGAATGACTGTTGCTGATATTATCGGCGAAGGACTCGATATCCATCATACCTTGTCTGATAATGAACGCTCTGGGGCCATTGAGTCCGCATTACGGGATGTTGGACTTGAGCCTGCCTGCATGTCCCGATACCCCCATGAATTTTCCGGAGGGCAGCGCCAGCGTATCGCTATTGCCCGCGCCATTGTTCTCAGGCCTACGGTCATAGTACTGGATGAGCCAACCTCGGCGCTGGATCGAACAGTACAGTCACAAATCATTACCCTGTTGCGAGCGCTTCAGCAAAAGTATCAACTGAGCTACCTTTTTATCAGTCACGACCTTGCCGTTGTTAAAGCCATGAGTCACAGGATAATAGTCATGAGGGCGGGACGTATTGTGGATGAGGGGCAAGCAGGACAATTATTTCAAAACCCCAAACATCCCTATACTCAGAGACTGATAGACTCTGCCTTTTAAGGGTAGCCGCACGTCAGAAAATACCGGCAGTTCGTCGCTCTTGCGACAGCATGAACCCAGCACGACAGCAGCTCTGCGCCTTCGCGGGGATGATGGCGGTAAAAAATAAGTTGCCGCCAGCGGTGTTTATCAAGGAGAAAACAACGTTTAACTGATAAAATTAGGATAATGCAGATTCACTCAACATGACAAGGATGCAAACAGGATCCAACAGGACAACCCTATTTGGTACTCCTGTACGCATCATCAAAGGTATCCTCAGAATGTTCAGTTTCTCGTTTGAATCCGGTGCAAAGTTTATTGAAAAAGAGACAGGAGAAGCCTTTATATTGACAAGGATGCCCATCTGTAGTTCGCGTAAGCGTTCATCACACTTAAAAAGCAAGCACGCGTTTAAGCTATTTAAGCTGCCCAGCGAGAACAATAACGAGAATAGAAATAGAAATAGAAATAGAAACCAAAATAGAAATAGAAATCAAAATAAAAAAAAAGATGATGGATTGTGTGGGTCTAGCCATATTTCCATTATTCATCCCAGTGAAACGTCTGTTTACACAGGACGAGAGGGTAATATTGAATATTTTTATGCCAACTGTGACAATAATGACGTTAGACTATGTGTGCTGATGCTATTTATTGTCACTCATGAATTATACACAAGTTACGTTAATCACGTTTTTATAAAAAGACCGGAACTCAAGTATTTTGAGTTTATGCTATCGTCTGGTTTCTTCCCAAAGCTTAAAGATTTACTCGTCTTAAAGAAAAGGTATTATCACGCCTACGCTGGGGAAGTATTTGGAAGCATGAGGGCTCTTGACTACATTGATCTGCAGTTTAATCAGCTAAACTGGTCGACACCTTCAGAATCCTCGGAACCTGAAAAAGAAATGGAATGGCTTTTCAAAAGCATCATACAAAGGAATGAAATGTGGTCATGTCCTTCAGCCCTTCTGGAAAATAATTTACAGAGTGCCTTCGATAAATATTTTTACTGTGACTCCTCCGTTTGATCACTTCAAAACTATTATGATTTTTGCGACAGCGACACCACAAGCATCAACTTAACGACCTATTTATCCGTTACGCCCTTGCCATGGTTAAAACCATCAGTCATAGAATAACGGTCATAAGAGCAGGGCGTATTGTGGATATTATGGAAGAGAGGCAAACAGCATAATTATTTCAAAAACCTGACAATAACTACACGCAAAAACTGATAGATTATGCCTTTTAAATATGCATCATCAAAGGTACCTCAGAATGTTCAGTTTCTCATTTGAATCCGGTGCGCTGTTTGTTGAAAAAGAAACACGGGAAATCTTTAAATTGAAGCGGAAACCCATTAACACTATGGTTAAAAGCGCATCGCACATTCAAAGCAAGCACTCGTTTAAGATAATCAAGCTACCTAAAAAAGAAAATGAAAAAATAAAACTTTGTGGGAGTTGCCATGTCTCCATTATTCACCCCATTGACACGTTTATTTACACAGGACGGGAGGGTATTATTCAAAAATTTTATTCCGGCCATAAGAATAACATACGTCTGCTGTTGCTATTTATTGTCAGCCATGAATTGCACAATAGTTGCGTCACTAACGTTTTTATGAAGAAGCCAAAACTCAAGTCTTTTGACTTTATGCTATTTTGTGGCTTTCGGCCAAAGCTTCGAGATTTACCCGCCTCAAAGAAAGACTATCTTTCCATATACACTGGCAGGACATTTAAAAATATCAGCGATCATGATTACATCGAACAGAAGTTTGATGCGTTAGACTGGTCAATCTCGTCAGAATCGTCAGAGCTTGAGAAAGAAATGGACTGGTACGCCGAAAGCGAAAGCGACATACTCAAGGGTAAAGTCTGGTCATGTCATACAGCACACCTGGAAAACAACTTGAAGAACGCCTTCATTAAACATTTTGACTGCGAATCCATCATTTGAGCGGTTCAAGCCTGATATGACAGTAAAATCAGCGTCGTTCTTCGTACCTGCCACTGGGCTGGTGAATATTAATTCCCTGGTGTTCATCAATGTTGACCAAGACAGTCCATCGGAATCAAGCGCCGCTTCTGCGTTAGAATAGGGTATTGGTATTATCAGTGTTATGTAAAATCGCTGCCAGGGGTTGTGTGAAATAACTATACTGAACGAAGCGCCTTCAGACATACTTATTGCTAAGATTGTATGTAGTAGTCACAACCTCACCTTGCATCAGTTTTTTTCTATCAGAGACTCTTCTTGTCGTTAAATAGCAGCCCATTCACTTCTGAACAGTAACTTTCTATCCTCCGCCTTCGTTCATCTTCACTACACGCAGACGTTTAAGACCACTTCAAAGCTTCAGCTAATCGACACAGGTACTGTCACAATGTTACATTTCTCATTTCCTTGCGGTACACGTTTTATTCAAAAAAAGCCGGATTACACCACACGTTTTACTGAAGAAGAGAAGCGGCCAGAGGCAAAGGCAGAAAGATGCTTCCTATTGAAAAGAGACCCGACCAAGCATCTTAGTTACAATGAATTCTATGGGATTGTCCATGAATTCGTGATACTTGAGGGAGCCGAAGAATACGCGAAAGTCTCTTACCTTATTTCACTCGATAATATCAGTGCTTATATCAAATTAACTGTGATCAAAAAATCCAAGGACTTCAATGATGAACTACTTGCGTTAATGCTGTTTATTAGCAGTGGTGATCTGTTCATCAGTCAGGTGAGCTACATGTACATGGCAGCACCTTCTGTCGAAAACTTCGTATTTATGGCGTCCCACGGTTTATTCCCACGGAGCGGAAGAGATATTCCTCTCTATCGAATAAACCAGTCTGTAATTGAGTCCAACGGCGATCCTATAAAGGCTATGAAAGATTCAAACTACTTGGATAAAATGTATAAAGTGTTTGACTGGCCGAAAAAATGGGACGATTTGTCAGAAAAACCCATGGAATGGTCTTGTGACGACTTGCCATTAAGAGGAGAAGTCTGGGCATGCCCTTCAGCCGTACTACAAAAAAATTTGCGGGGCATTATCAATGAGTGGTTTGACTGTGAATCAGTCGTTTGAGCACGTCAACATCTATTATGACAAATACTCGATAAACCACCGTCAACTCCGGGCCATACAGTCGCGACGCCATACTCTGTTGCGAGGGCTTCAGCAAAAGTATCACATCGACTCTTTTAACTGCGCTTAACACTGACTAGCTGAACGCCAGCAATGCCTCGCCCCCCTGGCAAAGCAAGCTTTACTCATCGTTTTTCCTCTGTGCCCGGTTTGAGAGGGGTTCATATTCCATACCTGAGCAACAGGCAACGACATGAAAATATTGTCGTTATTCATGTTTATTTTTATTGCCAGTTATTAACCGTACCATAGCTCTGTTAACTAAGAAGATAAAACACTGAAGGGAAAACCATTACCATGCCCGTTTGCGCTAATGTAATATAATTTACACAACACTTTCAATAAATATTACTGCGCATACACAGTTTGAATACGTCAAAAACTATTATGATAAATACCGGATAAACAACACCGTATTTATACCGAAAATTAATTCGCAAAATATTACCCTACTACCACAGCTTTAGCCAAAGGTACCCCCAGTATGCTCAACTTCTCATTTGAACCTGACACACATTTCACTGATAAAAAAACAAAAAAAACCTTTAGATTTGACCGAAAATACACCGGCAGCATAATTGTCGGCCCATCACACACTAAAACTACACATTTATACGAGGTATTTCAGAAGCTCCAATCATTGGGATACACTTATGTCACCATTGAACATTCCTATATACAACCACGCTTGGGTTATAATGAACGACAGGCTATTATTAAAAGGTCGCATGTAATAAACGACGACATAACAAGTAATGAAAAAAACAACAAAATACTTTCACTATTGCTGTTCATTGTCAGTTATGAATTGAGAAGAAACGGCATTAACTACGTGTATATGAATGCACCATCGTTACTTTTTTCTGATTTCATGCTATCCCATGGTTTCCGCCCGTATTATCAAGATTCCTCTGACGTAAGGAAAGCATTACTTTCCCCGTTGATTGCCCCATATACCGGCGAGCAACCGGTGGGCACTGTTGATCGTTCGCAACTCAAGCAGGAATTTGATGAGTTTACCTGGTCAAAAACATCAGACTTATCATCATCCCAAGAAGAAATGGGCTGGTTTTTCAAAGGCGACTCCTCGAAAAATGAACAATCCCGGAAACGTGGAGAATGGTTGTGTGCTTCAGCGGTATTGCATCATCATGCTCAGATAATTTTCGATAAATATTTTTACTGTGAATCGTCCATTTAAGCGCGTCAAAAACGATCATATTGCTACTGAATTTATCAACTTCGGCGCTGGATCGAACAGTGCGGTCACAAATCTTTACCCTGTTGGGACAGTTTCAGCACAAGCATCAACTTAGCGACCTATTTATCAGTTACGCCCTTGCCATGGTTAAAGCCACGAGTCATAGAATAATGGTCATAAGAGCTAAGCGTATGTGGAAGTGGGGCAAACAGCACAATTATTTCAAAACCCTGGTAACCCCCATACACAGGGACGGGTAGGCGTGAGCTTTTAAAAAGCAGTAATGATAAGATTAAACGATGATATAAAATCAGTTAACGTCAGAAAGATATATAACAGGCACTCACAGGATGACTATAATTATATCTAATTTATTGATCAAAAATGATGAATCCAAAATGTTTACTATTCTATTTACATCAGGTACCCGTTTCATTGAAAAAAACACGGAGAAACCCATTACATTTTTTAGGAGGAACGTTACTAAATACCACGATGGAGGCAGATCTGTCGTGAATAACTTCAGGCTATACCAACCTAAAATAGATCAAAGAACAGATAAACCCACAAGTGAACTAGAAGAATGTGGTTTTGCCCGTGTTTCCATGTTTCAGCTTAACTCACTTTCCCGAGTGGGCACTATTCGTGATTTGGATATTCATAGTTTGTACGGAGAAGAAGAAGAAAATAAACAAGCGACTCTTTGCCTGTTGTTATACATTGCCTGTCATGAAATGTACAAGAACTTTGTCAATTTAGTGTATACAGGAATACCAGAGTACGATTTTGATGATTTTATGTATACCCTGAATTTTCGCCCAATTACATATCACAAAGCCATTCAGTACGCATTTTTCAGTTTGACCGGAACTCGCTGGGAGAGGAATCTTGAAGAAATGTGCTGGTATACCAAAGACAAAGGAGAGACTCGCTGGGGTGAATGGGTGTCTCCTTTAGCGTTAGTCCATTTTAATTTAGAGAACAGTGTTACTGAGTATTTTGACTGTGAATCCAGCGTTTGAACACGTCAAAAATGATGACGATGACAATCTATCAACATTAGCCCGACTACTTCCAGTAAGCCATCGGTAGTATCAGTGCTATGTAAACCCGCTGCTAAGCCTTATGCAATGACTATAATGAGTCAATAACACCCCAGTACATGGTTTCAATGAGTTTGACGGATTGTCGTTATCATAAGCCTCCGCACTCCGTTCGTCCTGAGCCTGTGGAAGGGCGTAAACTCAGGCCATGACAAATCGTGCCAAACACCCTTCGACTCCGCTCAGGATGAACGGAGATGGTACACGTCAATCTCATTGAATTGATGTACTAGCTTTCTATCTTCCCCTTCCCTTGATCTTCCCTACGCGCAGACGTTTAAGACAACTTCCAGGGCCACAGTCACCTGACACAGGTACTTCCACGATGATAGTTTTTTCATTTCCTTGCGGTACACGTTTCACTCAAAAAAAGAAAAAGGCGAAAACGGAAAGAGGCTTCATATTGAAAAGACAGGACGTCTGGCAACTTAACAACCCTTGCATTCGGTTCTCACATGAGTTTGAACTACTTGAGGGACACAAAAAATGTGGAAATGCCAGTTTCCTCATGACACCCAACCCAATGCCAACGCCTTCCTATGCCTTAGTCAACTTCGGTGTAATTGATAGCGATGAGCTCAGCGAAGAACTCGTCGCATTGTTGCTGTTTATAATCAGTGGTGATTTGTCCATCAGTCAAGTGAGTTCCCTGTTTATGCCGCCACCTCCCACCCGGTATTTTCCATTGATGGTGTCCCACGGTATTTCCCCGGGGTTTAAGGATATGCCTGGCTATCTGTTAGACCAGCCTATAGAGGAGTCCAATGGCAATCCATTTAAGGTTATAAAAGGCTATTTATCCCTTAAAAAAATGTATGCCATATTTGACTGGCCGAACAGCCTAGACTCCTGGTCAACAAAACCAATGGACTGGCATTGGAAAGACATGCCCCAAAAGACAAGGAAATCGATCTGGACATGCCCCTCAGCGTTACTGCAAAAAAATTTGCAGGGCATTATCAATGAATGGTTTGACTGTGAGTCAACCGTTTGAGCACGTCAAAAATGCCAAAATTAGCGCAATAAAAATGCTTTTTTAATGCTCCGGGACCCGTAACGAGTATGCTATGGAACGCGTAAGGGCATCAACTATTCCCCCCTTTTGCAACCGAGAACTCACAGCATGACTTGGCATTAACAGTAAACCTGATGGCTTTGTCAGGTTAAGGCTGAAACGGACATATCAATGTTGTGTAAAATCAGTGCTAACTCTTATATATAAGGACTATACTTTATAGAACGCAACCGCAAGCTCACTTATTCAAACTTAGTGCTAGAACTGAAGAACATGTTTTAGCAATAGTCTTAAAAGCCGTGCTGCCGCAAGCTGCGGAAAATGGGTCTAAAGTTCGTTTAAAAACGTAAAGTGGCAAGCTATTCGGCTGTCAGAATGGACTTTTCTTGCTTGCTTGGTTTCTCTAACCCGGATATTTCATAAACTGCCCTGAGAATCGCGGCTCTAAGGGATTTTGCGAAGGAGCGCCCACCGGGGAGTACGGTCGACTGAGCAAAACGCCCTTAGAGCCGCAAGGAGCAAGCAAGGCCAGGAGCATGTTTATGAAATATCCGGGCTAAATCCTCACTACGCAGACACTCTATAGACGACTTCAGACAAGGACTATTTTTGACGGTAACTGGCTTCACAAACATCAGCTATAACCTGTGAGGGCTTTATTACATCCACTGGAAGTATTTAGTCGCTTTTTTTTAAAAAATTACTACCAAAGCTTCACTCCCTCAAAAAAGGTATTTTCAGGATGTTAAATTTTTCGTTTCCCTCCAGCGCGCGTTTTTTTCAAAAAAAAAGGGGGAGAACCTTTATATTGAGAAGAGGACGCACCAAATCCTGTAATATCACTTCACGCTTTATGATCACACACCATTTTGAGATATACCGTAAGTCCGAAAAACACGGCACCAGCATCAAGTATGGAACCGGCCTTTTCAGTATTTATCCCGTCTCAGCAGAGGCCTACATCGATGCAAAAACCGTCAACCGCGACCCCGAGCTGCTGGCATTGCTGATGTTTATTGGCAGCAGTGACCTATCCCTCAACCGGGCGAATTTTATTTCTATATCGCCACCATCCTCTGAGCTGTTCAACTTTATGGCCTCCTACGGCTTTTCTCCCAGGCTTGAAGAGAATATCCATAAACTCGTGGCAGAACAGGTGCTCGACTCCAAAAGCGCTATCGATCTGTATGAGTGTATGACTGAGTATAATGCCCTTATGGATAAATACGAAGATTTCGGCTGGGCATCTTATCCACTCTCATCATGCACAGTCCCGACAGACTGGTTTTACGAAAGCAAATCACCCAATTATGAGGTTTGGTCATGCCCTTCAGAGGTACTGCAAGAGAATCTGAAGATCAATGTCTACGAATGGTTTGACTGTGATTCAGCCGTTTAACGCCGTTTCCCCTGGAGGAACCAACGGTACTCAGGGAAAATTAAAAATAATCAACTGCTGAAAAGTGCTGTCAGGCGTCAATGGATAACCCTCGGTCAGATGTCATTCCCGCAATAACGGAATGATAACAACGCGAGCCAAATAAACATTAGCACTTGGCGAAACTACGCTCTTTCTTTCGCCGTATTTACCCGCAGAGGGCGGCCTGCCAGCTCTTTGCCGTTCATAGCCATTGCTGCCGCGGCTTCTTCTTCTTTTGAGTAGGTGATAAAAGCAAACCCTCGTGAACGACCCGATTCGCGGTCCCTCATCAGCTTTATATCATCAACGCAACCGTACTCAGAAAAGGCAATATCAAGATCCTGCTCATCGGCACTGTAGGCTAAGTTTCCAACGTATAATGTCTTATTTTCCATGAAACATTAACTCTGTTCATCATTATTGGTTCATCAATGACCCATACAAACCAGCCAAGACCCTTTCAGGCTCTCATAAATAAAAAGTACTGTCTATATTCCTCTGCCCACTGTGCCACATCCTTTTTCTATCATGGCTCTCAAAAGGTTCCCCACAAAAACGTCATAGCTGAAGTTCGTTCTTTTTATATCTGCACCCCTTGCAGGACATGAGAATATCCGTCGAACATATCATAAACATGCTCCTGGCCTTGCTTGTTCCTTGCGGCTCTAAGGGAGTTTATGAAATATCCGGGTTAAGCTTTCGAGCATGAAATTCAGACGACTGAATTTTATGCCGGAATCGCCGGGTGCATCGTGCCTGCCATTTGCTGAAGAATGCGGTTCACCTGACAGCTGTAACCAAACTCGTTGTCATACCAGACATACAACACGCAACGAGTACCTTTAACAATAGTTGCCCTGCTGTCAAGAATACCGGCATTGCGGTTACCAACAAAGTCGCTGGAGACGACTTCGGTGGAATTCACATAATCTATCTGTTTTTTCAGATCAGAATGCAAAGACATTTCCCGCAGGTAATTATTCAACTTATCAACGGTTGTCGCTTGACTCAGGTTCAGGTTCAATATCGCCAACGAAACGTTAGGCGTCGGTACACGAATTGAACTTCCCGTCAGCTTGCCCTCCATTTCAGGCAGCGCTTTTGCCACGGCACTGGCAGCGCCTGTTTCGGTTATTACCATATTCAGTGCTGCGCCACGGCCACGCCGCTCGCCTTTATGGTAGTTATCAATCAGGTTCTGGTCATTGGTGTAGGAGTGAACGGTCTCAACATGACCATTTTCTACGCCAAAACAATCATTAATGGCTTTTAATACCGGTGTAATGGCATTAGTGGTGCAAGAAGCTGCTGAAAGGATCACATCTTCTTTAATCAGCCCACTGTTTACACCATAAACAATGTTTTTAATGTTGCCCTTGCCCGGTGCGGTCAACAACACTCGAGATGCTCCCAGGCATTTCAGGTGTTGCCCAAGGCCCGCTTCATCACGCCAGATACCCGTGTTATCGATGATAATGGCATTATTAATACCGTACTGGGTGTAATCCACCTGGTCAGGTCCATTGGAGTAGATGACCTGAATTTTTACGCCGTTAGCATAAATCAGGTTATTTTCTTCATCAATATCGATGGTGCCCCGGAAAGAGCCGTGGACAGAATCCCGGCGCAGCAGACCGGCGCGCTTTTGCAGGTCATTTTTAGCACCACCACTACGGACAACGATGGCACGCAGATTAATGCCCTCACCTCCCCCGGCACGTTCAATCAGAAGCCGAGCCATAAGCCGACCTATACGACCAAAGCCGTAAAGAACAACATCCTGGCCAGTTCTGTTGTCTAACGCCTTACCGTTAATGACAGAGGCCACCTCAGAACGCACGTACTCTTCCAGAGACTGAGACATTTTGCAGTCATGATAACCCCTTACCAGTTTACCAAGATCGATACGAGACGGTGACAAATTGAGTGTGGACAGGATCTCAAGTACCGGGTAAGTTTCCCTGACAGACAGCTCATCGCCCAAAATTTTCTGAACGAACTTATGGGCCTTGATGATATCAATGACCGAACGGTTGATGACCGAACGACCATAAACAGAGGTGATGACATTATGATCACGGTATAGCTTACCAATAATGGGGATCATTGACTCGGCAATGGCTTCACACTCTTTCCAGTCCTTAAAGACATCTTTTACCACAGTTACTGTCCTGATCTTGTGTCATAATTGATAGCCTGATCATATAATCGCAGACGAACATTTTCAAACAAATAATAACAAAATCAACCTTATCAAAACCTCCCCCTGCGCTGGAGCAGGGTAACCTCTTTGGCCAGACCATAGGAAGTAATAAGACATTCTCGTCACTCTCAAACCTATGCTTGAAGAGTAAGAAAATAACCACAGTCCGTCATTCATGCTAAGGCTGGAATCCGCAATAACCCCGAATGTAGCGGTTGACCGTTTTTAATTTCCAGGGAACCCTACTCCTCAAGAGGAAAAGGGCATTCAACGGTTCTCCCTATCTTGTCGCACATCCCCCTGTCACTCCCATGAACCAACCGCTACAATGCTCACTCAGTGTTTCTTTACAAAATTTCGGCTCAGGACACACCATGGCGCAAGGTTCATTAACCCTTCCTCCACACGCGGGAAATAAAATTACCTGGGGGCAACTCTCGGGCACGCAGTCGGCCTACCTGATCCACCAGGTGGCACAGCAGCACAATGGCCTGTTACTGGTCATTACCTCTGACTCTGCCAGCGCACTCAAACTGGAAGAAGAGCTGCGCTTTTTTCTGGGCAACAGCAGCGCTGTGACTCTTCACCAGCTACCTGACTGGGAAACCCTGCCCTATGATAATTTTTCTCCCCATCAGGATATTGTCTCTGAGCGCCTGGCCACCCTGTACCAGCTCCCCCGTGCCCAGCGGGCGGTATTAGTGACCCCCATTACCACGTTGATTCACCAGATTTGTCCCCGGTCTTTTTTAGAATCCGGCGCGCTTGTGGTAACAAAGGGCGAGGGTTTTTTACTCCATGAGCATCGCCACACGCTGGAGCAGGCCGGTTATCGCTGCGTTGAGTCTGTCTTTGAGCATGGGGAGTTTGCCATCCGTGGCTCAATGATGGACATTTTCCCCATGGGTTCAACGACGCCCTTTCGTATCGATTTATTCGATGATGATATCGACAGCATTCGTACCTTTGACCCGGAAACGCAGCGCTCCATCGAGGAAGTGGACAGCATCCATCTGCTACCAGGTCATGAGTTCCCCATGGACAAAGCCAGCCGGGATCGTTTCAGGGCTAACTACCGGGATTATTTTGATGTTGATCACCGTGACTGCCCTCTGTACCAGGATATTGGTGTCGGTGTTGCCAGCCCTGGAATTGAGTATTACCTGCCCTTATTTTTTGAACAGACAGCAACGCTGTTTGATTACCTGCCAGAGAAAACCACACTGGTATTAGGGACGGCTGTACCTGAAGCCCTCGAACGGTTCCATAGTGACGCACAAGAACGCTATGAAAACCGGAAGGTAGATCCACTTCGCCCCCTTCTCCCCCCCGAAAAGCTGTTTTTAAAACCCGATGCCTTTTATGCACAGGCAAAAGCCTATGCCCGCATTCAGCTCTCAACTGAAGCTGTTCGCAAAAAGCCAGGGCAGCTAAACTACAAGTGGCCTACAGTGCCTGAATTAACACTGAATGCAAAGCTGGACAACCCACTGGCGCCACTACTGGCTTACCTGTCATCAGCTCAGCGCGTATTGCTGGTAGCCGAAAGCCCCGGCCGCCGTGAAGTATTGCTGGAATTGTTAAAAGACGCCAATATTCTGCCTACCTCTTTTGACGACTGGTCATCCTTTGTAAAAAGTGAATCAACCCTTGCTATCACCATCGGCATTCTTCACCAAGCCGTCGAAATACCCGAGGCAGGCATTAGCTTAATACCAGAAAACTGTCTTTTAGGTCAGCATATTACGCAGTCCCGACGGCGCAAAAACACCAACTATCAAGCCGACCAGTTTATCCGTAACCTGACCGAGTTACGTATAGGCGCGCCTGTCGTTCATATTGACCACGGGGTAGGGCGTTACCAGGGGCTGAAAACCCTGGGCATTGAAGGACAAATGGAAGAGTTTCTCACCCTCGAATACGCCAATGACGCCAGACTCTACGTGCCTGTAGCCGCCCTTCATTTGATTACCCGCTACAGTGGTGCTGATGATGAAACAGCCCCCCTGCATAGACTTGGGAATGAACAGTGGTCAAAAGCCCGCAAAAAAGCGGCGGAAAAAGCCCATGATGTTGCCGCGGAGCTACTGGATATTTATGCTCGAAGGGAAGCGCGCAAAGGGTTTGCCTTTGATGCCCCTGATCAACAGTATTTGACCTTTTCGGCGAGTTTCCCTTTTGAAGAAACTCCTGACCAGCAAAGCACTATCCGCGCCGTCATTGACGATATGTGTGCCCCCTCCCCCATGGACCGGTTAGTCTGCGGTGATGTCGGTTTTGGCAAAACAGAAGTCGCCATGCGCGCGGCCTTTCTTGCTGTACAAAGTGGCAAGCAGGTCGCCATACTCGTCCCCACAACCTTGCTGGCACAACAACATTTTGAAAGCTTCCGGGATCGTTTTGCTGACTGGCCAGTGAATGTTGAAGTGATGTCACGCTTTCGATCTGCCAAAGCAATACAGTCACTGCAACAAAAAATCGAACAAGGGGCAACGGATATTTTAATCGGCACCCATAAAATTCTACAAAATAACATGCCCTTCAAGGATCTCGGGTTGCTGATTATTGACGAAGAGCACCGGTTTGGTGTCCGCCATAAGGAGAAGCTCAAGTCCTTGCGCACCCGGGTAGATATTCTCACGCTGACGGCCACCCCCATCCCCCGAACACTGAACATGGCCATGTCAGGTATACGGGATTTGTCAATTATTGCAACGCCACCTGAACGACGATTGTCTGTTAAAACATTTATTCGGGAAAAAGACCCACACCTGGTGCGGGAAGCCATTCTCAGAGAACTCCTCAGAGGTGGACAGGTCTATTACCTGCACAATGAGGTACAAACCATTGAAAAAACGGCGCAGGATTTATCGGAACTGCTTCCTGAAGCCCGTATAGCCATCGGACATGGCCAAATGCGTGAGCGGGAACTTGAACAGGTAATGTCTGAATTCTACCATAAACGTTGCAATGTACTGGTTTGCACCACCATTGTTGAAACCGGTATTGACGTCCCCAGCGCCAATACTATCATCATTCATCGGGCAGATAAATTTGGCCTTGCGCAGTTACACCAGCTTCGGGGACGTGTCGGCCGCTCACATCACCAGGCCTATGCTTATCTGCTGACGCCTCCTGCTAAAACACTGACACCAAATGCCACTAAACGACTGGAAGCCATCGGTGAGGCGCAGGATCTCGGCGCAGGTTTCATGCTCGCTTCCCACGACCTGGAAATTCGTGGTGCCGGTGAGTTATTAGGTGAAGGGCAAAGCGGTCAAATACAGCATGTTGGTTTTACCCTCTATACAGAGATGCTCGAGCAAGCTGTCGAATCCATCAAAAAGGGTGAAACCCCCAACACGGATAAACCCCTGGCACAGAGCATTGACATTAATCTGCGTATTCCTGCACTGTTGCCTGAAGACTATATACACGACGTACATGCCCGACTGATTCTCTATAAACGCATCGCAGCGGCAACGACCGAAGGTGAGCTAAAAAACCTGCAAGTCGAACTGATCGACCGCTTTGGGTTACTCCCTGAACCCGCAAAATACTTATTCCGACAGACAAGCTTAAAACTAAAGGCCCAAACCATTGGCATCCAAAAACTCGATGCTGGCCCTGAACGGGGAAAAATTGAGTTCGAAAGCCAACCAAGGGTTGACCCAATGATTATTATCCGGTTAATACAATCTGAACCGGAGACATTTCAACTCGACGGAAGTAATGTGCTGAAATACTGTGGCGCAATGACAAGCCCAGACCAACGCTTCAATACCATTGAAAGATTACTGAAAACATTAGGAGCCTGAAAATGGACAGGATAAAACAATGCCTTTCAATGGCACTGACGCTGGCGGTATGCAGCCCCCTGCTGGCCAGCACTGATAAACAGACAGAGGACATACCCTGGTATCAGGTAGATGTGATTGTTTTTTTGAATAAAACCAGTATGAATACCACGACAGAAGCCTGGCCTGAACCCCAACTTCATCCTTTACCGGAGAAGGCCATTTCATTAACGCCCTGGGATAGAGCCTCTGAAGAATCCACGGATAACATGGGCAACCCACACTCCCTGATTGATCCGCAAGAAACGGCATTTGTCGCCCTTCCCCCATCGAGTTTTCTACTCAATGACGAAGCTAAGCGGCTCAATCAATCACCGGATTACCAGGTACTCAAGCAAATGGCCTGGCGAATGCCTCTCCAGTTCTCTGAGCAAAATGCACAAAATGAACAAAAAGACCAGCCCATACGGGTCACCACCCGTATTGATGAGCAGTCCGACTATATGCTCAGTGGCACCATTAATGTCAGCGCACAGCGTTATCTGCACGTTGACGCTGATATCTGGTATAACCAGCTCACGTCCCCCCCTGATACACAAGAGCTGGAAGCATTCCCTCAGGCTCTGCCAACTGTACCTGTCAGCCTTCAACCGACGCCTTCTGAAACGACACCTTCTGAAACGACACCTTCTTTAAAACTGCAGATTTCAAAGAGCTTTCATCTGGACGAAAGCAGACGTGTAACAAATACGCAACAGCCGCAATACCTTGACACGCCAGTCATCGGTATTTTGTTCAAGTTAACACCCTATGAGCAACCAGGGATAAAACAGGAAAAGCCTGATGAACGAACATAAACCTCAGGCGCTAAATGCCATCAGTGCACTGTAAAACCACTTTGAGAGTACCTTTAATTACGCTAATGAGTAAGAAAAGCTGGACGTCAGAACAAGGCCAAAGATCAGTCAGCTATTGCGAGGCGTTTCAATACAGGCCTAGGAGCCTGTCCGAGAATAGCGCCCGTAGCGAGGATTACGAGAAATTGAGGATAAAAATTTCTGCTTCTGAGGATAATAGTGGGGCTATTTGATGAAGAAGCAGGAATTTTTAGACCAATTTATCGCAACCGCAGTAGGGTAGTCTATTCTCGGTCAAGCTCCTAGCGTTCAATCAGCAAATAGCGAAGGTAGAACAGGGCATTGGTATACTGCTGACAGCTTTAGAAGCTGTTCATGATTTTTTGTGAATTGTGAACAGCTTCTTATTCATTGCCGTGAATGTTGATACCCAGGGAAAAGCTGTTTTTGCCAGATAGCGTCTCGTAATGGACAAAATCCATCAAACTGTTAACAATAAACAAGCCTCGACCACTGGACTGAAGGGTTGGATTATTGAGCATTTGTTCAGCATGATTCGCACTCTCATTGAGTATTTCAGCAGGAAGCGCCAGCCCCCGATCACTAACAGTAATGGATACTGCTGTATCAGAGATATCCACCAGGGTTTCCACAACATTGCCAGGCTGATTATTATAAGCATGCTCAATGGTATTATTGAGAACTTCAACCAAGCACAACTCAAGCCGGCTAACTTCTACAGGGGTCAGTAACGTCATTTCGCAAATACCCCTGACGGCCATCGCCACAATCACCGTATTGGAAAAGCTGGAGTCCACTTCCATTTTTAATTGTTGGTGTCGTCCTGATTGGGTCATCAGTCACCTTCCAATGCATCACTGACCGATGCAAAAATAGGAAACAGTGTTTCCATTGAGGTCAATTCAAACAAATCCTTAACCGCTGGCTGCGCTCGGGCCAGTTTAATGACTCCCTGACCGGATAATTTTTTCAACGCGGCCACCAGCGCCCCCAAACCACTACTGTCCATAAACTTGACATTTTCAAGGTCAACAACCAGAGCTGAAGTCCCTTTATCAATAACATCAAATAAATAGTTTTTGAACGCTTCAGCCAGCGATGCATCCAGGCGTGCCTCTTCAACAACAACAACCTCATAGCCACCTTCTTCCCTGGATTGAAATGACATAACCGTTTCCTTTTTTTATGGGTTCCACTCTAGTACAAGATAAGTTAAATCATCATCAAACGCATCCTGCTGATTCCAACTTCTGATGGTTTGATCAATGACCGTGATGGATCTTGACAGAGGGTCATCAAATGTTGATGACAATACTTGCTCTAAACGATGTTCACCGAACTGCTCACCGCTGGCATTCTCACACTCAGTAATGCCGTCAGAGTATAGAAAAAGGCGATCACCCGGCGCTAATTGAAATGTGACGGATTCATAGCACTGGTCTGGCATCATACCAATGGGTACACCTTTTCCCGCTACACGTTTGACGGTTTTGCATTGACGCTGCAGCCAAAATGGGTTGGGATGGCCCGCCTGAGAAACACTTACACCTCCAGTAACTGTATTTAATATGCCATAAGCAATGGTAAAGTAAAGCATATGCTCAGCACTGGCCTGAAAACGGTCATTGAGCAATGAAAGTACCTGCTCCGGCGCTACATCAACTGTCCCGAATGTAGCCTCAGAGCTTAAATCCCGGTGCAGAGCATTATCTCCGGTTTCAGATAAAATATTATTTAATGTAAATGAAAATAACGCCGAAGGGATACCGTGCCCGGCAACGTCTAACTGGTAAAAACAAACATGACTGTCCCCAAGGGCATGATAACCAAACATATCACCGCCGAGATGTTTACTCGGCTTAAACAACCAGTCAAAAGTGACGTTATTAAGGGTTGCAGGCTGAGCCAACAGACTTTCTTGCATTTGCGCCGCTGACTCAAGGTCTTGTTCAATGGTTTTTATGGCATCGGACAAGGCCTGGTTCTTGTTTTCAAGGTCCCGCTCTAACTCAACAATACGGATACCCGAGTTCAACCGGGCATCCAGCTCATTAAAATTGACAGGCTTGCTGACAAAATCATCCGCACCGGCATTAATTCCCTCAACCAGGGATTGACGCTCTGTTTTACCCGTCAATAAAATGAAATACAGATAGCGACCCAAATTATTGTTGCGAATGGCTTTACAAAGATCAATACCGTCCATTTCAGGCATAACCCAGTCACTGATTACAATGCGAATATCACGATGGGTTTCAAGCAAAGCCAATGCGGTCAAACCGTCTTCTGCTTCGAGCACCTGATGCCCTTTCTTCCTTAGAATGGCAGATAGCATCATGCGCTGGTCTCGGGCATCTTCAACAATAAGCAGTTTCATTCTGAGTTTAATGACCGTCCATGGTATCAACAATCAAGCGCCTTATTTTGACTATAGCTGGTCAGCGAGTCACTAAACGCCTGTAACACCAACCCTCATTGTTATGCTTTTATATTGACAGGTATGCCCACAGGCACCTGATTAAACAGTGTCAGGACATCATTGTTTCTCATACGAATGCAGCCGTGGGATCGTGGCACCCCCATAGGTTCTGAATCAGGCGTGCCATGAATATAAATAAATCGTCGCATGCTATCCACATTTCCCAGACGGTTCACCCCTGGCTCAAGGCCACTGAGCCAGAGGATACGGGTAAGAATCCAGTCCCTTCGTTCAGGTTGACGGCGAGCCAGTTCAGGCGAATAAATTTCTCCGGTGGGCCTGCGTGCAATAAGAACACTGTTAATGGGCAAGCCATCGCCAATCTTTACCCGGGCAGTGTGCCATCCCAGTGGCGTCTGCTCACTCCCCATCTGCTGACCGGCACCCTTAGCAGCCGTTGACACTGAAAATTGCCGCAGAACCTGCCCGTTATTTTCAATAACCAGCGTTTGGTCAGCGAGCGTGATAGTAATTTGCACAGAAACCTCGTCAGGTATGGGCACGTAATCCAGCCGCCATAAACGGCACCATTCGTCGAAGGATACCCTCAACATCGCCCTCAATGCCGTAATCATTTTCAGCAATGGCTTTTAATGCATCAAATCCCGACATGGTAAATACGGTAGCACCGAGAATAAAGTTCACCCGCCAGAACAAATCACCCGCATGTAAATGAGGGCAGATACGCACCAATAGTTTAAAATATCGCTGAAATGCATCCCCATAATTTTCATTCAGGTAACGCTTCAAATGCCCTTGTGTTTCATTAAATGCCAGACTAATCAACCGCATAAAAATAGATAAGTCCTCACTACCGCGCGGTTTGACGGCCATAATCTGATCCACCAGCAAATGGAGTGAAGGCTCCAGATCTGGCTCAAGGCCTTCAGAGTCAAGCTTATCCAGAGCACAAGTAAGATTTTCAGCAAAAGGCTCTAAAACACGAGAAAAAACCGCCTGGATCAATGCCTTTTTAGAACCAAAATGATAGTTCACAGCAGCCAGGTTAACGCCGGCACGGCTGGTAATAGACCGAAGCGACGTTTCAGAAAATCCGTGTTCGGCAAACAATAATTCTGCTGCATTAAGAATGCGCTCCACCGTAACTGACTGTGACATGCGGTTAATAAGTCCAAAAAGACAAACAATTGTTTAAAACTTATGTTTTAGCCACAGCAGTGTCAAGCAACAATTGTGTAGCGGTGTTGTGTGGTGTGGGGGGAGGTGTGGGGGGAAGGTAGGTTTGATAAATCAGTACGTATAAGTTTGATACCAGGGTATGGGGTATATGTCGCATAAAAAGAAGATAGGTTTGATTCAACGTAACCAGTTATTTTTTGGAAGTTGATTCAAACCTATGCGAGGAAAATTAAGAGGACGGCGGAGTCAAACGCCAAACGTGAACCCTGCAGGGTAGCTCATGAAGATAGCCATCAAGATCTTCGAAAGCATTGCACTGATAATCCGCGTTGGTGGCTAACGATTGTCTGGCGGTTTGTACAACAATCCCCTCATTCTCAACGTACAGAGCGTTTACCCCTGATGAGCCAGAATGACCAATACGGACTACAGGTATCGCTGACCAAACTCCCTGATATTGACATTCGGCGATAACCTGTACTGGGGTATTATTACCAAAAGGGTTATCTTTAACATGCCTTTCGTCTGTAGTGATCGTGCCAAAATCCAGCAACGCATAGCCACCGGTTGTAATTTTCACATCCACCTCAGCCCGGCTATAGGTCTCCGACTTCTTATAAACCTCGCCTTTTGAGTAAGTCTCAGAAGTACTGTAAACCGACAGGTTATGCCGGGTTTTGTCTATATTGGGCGGCACCCCCCCCATCCTGTTGAAACTCAAACCCCTTTTGAGTCATTCGGACAGGAATATATGATTTCGTTTGACTAACTACTTAGCACCTTGGTAAGGTATATATTATTTTAAAACTTTTTTCTGAAAAAAATAAAAAACAATTCGCTGATAACTAAATTCACTTCTCTTCTATTTATCGTAATAGGCGGGAGCATAGCTATAACTACCCTTACAAGAATATGGGGTTGAATACCACTAGCATTGATAGATAGAAAGTACTCAGAGCATCTCTACACAGATCTCAAAAGTGATGTTGCTCTCACAGTCAGTTCTAAAGAGACGGAGCTAGAAGGCAGGGTGTTCAGATGCCCTACATAGTCCCTTAAAGCAACTTTTCGTATTTTTCGTATTTTTCGTATTTTTCGTATTTTTCGTATTTTTCGTATTTTTCGTATTTTTGGGCTTCAGCCCCCTTATACGGGCAGCCACAATTACACTTCGCCGATAGTAAACGTCTGCCCGGCACTGGTGATTGTCAATACATCGCCTTGGCTTGTCTTGTTAATTTCAGCACGCTCCACCAACTGATAAAACACATTGCGGTTGATCAAGGCATTCAGCCTGTCTCGCACGCGAATATAAGGCAATGGCTCACCTCTGTCGTTCTCTGTGACCCAAAGCGGGTGATCTTCGCTTAATAAAACAAGATCGTCAGTATGGGTGATAAAAACCAAACCCTCATGGGTTGATGTCATGCTGACAACAACAAAGGGAACGTCGTCCACTTGAATTCTGACCTTCTCGACAGGGGTGACCAGGTAGTAGCAGTCATCGTCATCCCGGCGAAGTACTGAGGAGAACAACTTGACCATGGCAGGACGCTTTATAGATGTCCCCATATACAGCCATTGCCCATCCCGTAAGATACGCATATCAATATCACCACAAAAAGGTGGGTTCCATTGATGAACCGGCGGTAGTGTCGAGCTATTGACGTGTGGCTTGAGTGCTTCCATCAGAGCCGCGGGCGATTGTTGGCTTTTTTTCATCAGATAACCTCTTAGATCCGGCTTGTTGCCATTTGTTAGTGCTAACCTAATACAAAGTACTGTTGTTTATTCTATTGTCAGTTAATGCAGATGATCCACTACCGTCAGGGATGGTGACATGAGACTGCTGAAACCTGTAATCAGCTTTTTAACCGACTGGTTAACCCACGAAGTACAGAAAATTACCAGTCCCATGTGCGATTTTGAGCGTATTCGCCATGAATTGAAACCTTGCGATGTTGTCCTTATTGAGGGGCGCTCTCGTGTCAGTCAGGTGATCAAACAAATTACTCATAGTCCCTGGTCCCACGCAATATTGTACATTGGCCGCCTGCATGATATTGAAGATTGCAGGGTTCGGGAAACCATCGCTGAAGCTTATCATGGTTCTCCTGATGAGCAACTGATTCTGGAAAGTGAACTCGGATTTGGTACTGTAGTTCACCCCCTTAGTCGCTACCAGGGAGAACATCTCCGTATCTGCCGTCCGAATGGTTTAAGCTTCAGTGACAGTCAGCAGGTTATCCATTATGCCGTCAGTCGCTTAGGGCTTGATTATGATGTTCGCCAGATTCTTGACCTGGCCCGATTCTTTTTTCCTTACGCGATTTTACCCCGGCGCTGGCGTTCATCGCTTTTTCAGCACTCACCCGGTGCGGAAACTAAAACTGTATGCTCGACGATGATTGCAGAAGCCTTCAGCTTTATTCATTTTCCCATTCTTCCCCTGGTAAAACACAGTGGGGAAGAAGGTGTCCAGCTCTTTCAGAGAAACCCTAAAATCTGTAAGCCCAGTGACTTTGATTATTCTCCCTATTTCCAGATCATCAAATATCCCTTCATGGACTATACCCACCACAGTGACTATAAACTGCTCCCTTGGCATGGGCATGGTATTCTAGAAGGGAGTGAAGGTGACTTTTATATGTCACCGCGAAAACTGGAAGAATTGAAGCGGAACGGGTCATCGGCGCCGATCACCTCCCCTTCTGATCTCAAGCATTAGGATTAATGAATAAATATATTATTTTTATTATAAATAAGTATAAAATTAGAATAGATGTTTTTCTATTTTAGTCCATAATGCTAACTGTCAGTGACAATGATACCCCCACTGGTTCACTGACTCGAGACCGAATAACCTTACGCGCAATATTTTGTGTTAGTTTGCTCCTATTAAATGGTCTTAGCCCGATATCGCTCCCCCCAGTGATTCGGGCTTCTTTTTTTCCTTCACAAAAACGCCTATCTTTCATAGCTTTTCGTAGTTCATTGGAAATACGTGCACGGGATTCTCATCGCACCCCCCGCTCAATAGCAAGATCAACACGGTTTTTCAGGCTGGGTGTGGCTTTGGTCAATAAGGGCATCCACACCACTTCAAACATCCATGTTATTACCAGGAAGCTGACACAAAGTATTGAGAGGACTAATCTGACACTTAGCGCCCGCCTGAAGCGGTTAACGCGCAGAACCATCTGCTTTTCTCGGTTAGAAAAACTTTATGACAAGGTCACCGGGAAGTCCATCTCAAGAATGTGGTATCAACCTATTTGAAACATAACCCGTTTGCCCGACCCGGTAACAGTCTCAGGAAATTACTTTTTCATTTAACAGTCTATAAAGCTGATCTGTTTTCTCTGAGAGCATTTGATCAATTGCCTTAATACCAGAACCTTCTTCAGACTCATGAGTACCCCAGGCAACGGTAACCTTACCCCACTCAACGACAAGTCTTGGATGATGAATATGAGCTTCAGCCAAACCTGCCACGGTATTCGCGAACGCTACAGCCCGGGAGTATTTCTTGAACAAAAAGGTTTTTTCAAGGTGATCAATGTTGTCATACTGGCACCGCTGCCACTGAATCATGACACTGTCTCCTGTGTTTTACCAGACCATAAAGCTACTACAGTATATACAAAAATAGGAAGAATAAGTGAAATAGGCTTCACACAGGACGACAAACAAGGTGCAAGCCTGTCAAACGGGGAACTCCCCCTTCCACAAGAACCGCAAGGGATTGTGCTACGAGCCCCCGTTAACACGTTTGCCTGCCAAACCGTTCCAGTGAAGAACATGAGATTACCCATCACGGTTTGAGGGGCAAGAATAACCTGCTTGGCTGTTTACTTACTTTCTTCTTCACCTTCTTGTTTAGCAGCCTCTTTGTGCAACTGCTCAAGCTCTTGTTTAGAGCTGTCCAGCTGTTGCGCTAATTGCTTCTGTTTGGCTTTCAATGCCGTATTTTCGCCGGTCAGGGTGCGATTTTGCTCCTGAAGACGTTTGATCTGTTTTTTCATACGATCGGGGTTGTGAACACGCAAGGCTTTCAGCTCAGCATCAGCCGCCTTCAACTGTTTATTTAGCTTCTCGGACTTTTGCTCATAGGTTTCAATCCGGGACTTCAACTGAGTGACTTCCTTGTTATGTTGTTCGGTGATTTCAATAAGGGCTTGCAGGCGATTCTGCTCAATGATGTTCATGTCTTCAGAAGTGTTGACGAAGCGGTCTCCTACATTCAGGTTACCCATAGATTTGCATACCTCCAAAAAGGTTATCGTATTTTTTAACGAGAAATGCCCTCACCAGCACAGCCAGTAAGCGCGCAGGCAAAAGACGTGTAAGGAAGAAATGAGCTGTTCTTCATTAAATGCGGCTGGTAAGAAACAGGTGATCAATAGGTGGTTAGAAATTCTATTACATTTCCAGTCAAAAAGAAAAGCACTAACGTATTTTTTTAGTTAAAACGGGATACTACAGACCGTAAATAGCCCATAAAAAGCAGAGATATGCTTTTCAGGCCGACAAAAAAGACGCACTAAAAAGAACAGCCTTGCCCTTCTTGCCCTGCTAAGAAGCAGTCTTAAAAGTCTTGCTAATACCGCGACCCCGACAAATGGGTCTGAAAAACGGCTTCTTAACGGGTTGACACTTCTTTTAACACACAACTATCAGGTAAAGGGAAAAGAGAACCATAGACAGGAGATTGACTTTCTCATTGAATATTGATGCCAAAACACCCCACCTTTGAACCCTTTAATGGTTGGTGGTTGGTGCGAATTACTCACAAATTGCTCAATACCCTCAACAGGCAGAGAATATAGCGCATAATTATCAAAAATGACGAGACCAACGCCACCGACACAGAGCTTGCCGGCTTCTTCAGAAGCCATATTGAGCAGAATAGTCCTCCGCAATTGCTGTTGACTGTTTGTTCAGGCCAAACTTGTCAATCCTCAAGGTGCTATTCAATCAGGGTATACTCTCAAAAATCCCCACGATGAGAACAGAAAAGATGCTACCTTGGCTAGACCCCGATTGCCCGGTATTTCCTGACGTAAGCAATGCGCTTAATGAACCTGATGGTCTCTTGGCTGTGGGAGGCAATCTTTTGCCTGGAACACTCATTGACGCTTATCGACAGGGTATCTTTCCGTGGTATAATGATGATGAACCCTACCTCTGGTGGAGTCCTGACCCTCGCACAGTTCTTCACCCCAGAGATGTTCATATCTCGAAATCACTAAAAAAATTCATACGTAAAACAGCGTTTAATCTCTCCTTTGACCGGGCTTTTTCCGAGGTTATCAGAGAATGTGCCAAGCCTAGGGAATCAGGAAGTGATACCTGGATTACCCGGGATATGATATCAGCCTATGAAGTGCTTCATGAGCTGGGACATGCCCACTCGGTAGAAGTCTGGGAAAATGATACGCTGGTGGGTGGACTCTATGGCCTTGCCATCGGTCAGGTCTTTTTTGGGGAATCCATGTTTAGTCGGCGTGATAATTCCTCAAAATACGCTTTTGTGGTTTTGTGTCGACACTTGTCACTATGGCAGTTTTCATTGCTTGACTGCCAGGTGCGCAATAGCCACCTGGCAACATTAGGTGCCTCGACCATTCCCAGAGCTGAATTTGTGCGACAGTTGGACACCTATTGCTCACAAACGCCAACCGGTGCAAACTGGAAAGTGGAAAGGCAATGGAATGACCTTACACAATGACTGCCCTGAAAAATATTAAATTTTATGCGACCCAGCCCCATAGTTGCAGCTACCTTGCAAATAAGCAGGCCACTACGCTATTTATGGACCCGGAAAAAAAACTGGATGCGGCTCTCTACAGTCGCCTGGCTGACATTGGTTTTCGGCGTAGTGGCAACCATATCTATCGCCCCCACTGCCAGGGGTGTCGCGCCTGTATTCCAGCCAGGATTCCTGTTGCCGAATTTTCCATGACACGCTGTCAGAAACGCACCTGGAAAAAGAATCAGGACCTGGAAGTAATCTGCCAAGACCCAACAATGAATACTGAACTGTATACTCTGTATGAGCATTATATTAATACACAGCACAAAGACGGCGATATGTTCCCGCCAAGCGTTGAACAGTTTAACGGCTTTTTGGTGGATAGCCCTGATTTCAGCTGTTTTTATCAGTTTCGGCTGGAAGGACAGTTGGTCGCTGTAGCGGTAACTGATACGCTCAAAGATAGCTTGTCTGCCATCTATACGTTTTATCATCCTGACTTCCGCCAGCGGAGTCTGGGGCGGTTCTGTATTCTCTGGCAGATCATGCATGCCCGTTTATTGGGTAAGCAATATGTCCACTTAGGGTACTGGGTAAAAGGATGCCGAAAGATGGACTATAAAACCGATTACCGACCCATGGAGATTTTAATTGGAAACCGCTGGTCTCGTTTGCGGTAATACGTATGCGCCGGTAAAGGTAAGTTCCCTTTACTTTACAAGGGATTTTCAGGCAGAATACGGCCCGAATAGACTGGGGGTTTCCGATAACCCCCCTTATTTTTAGCAAGTATTGAGGTAATGATTGGATGGCGAAAGAAGAAAGTCTGGAGATGGAAGGCACTGTCATTGACACCCTGCCTAACACTATGTTTCGCGTTGAACTGGAAAATGGTCACGTTGTAACGGCGCACATTTCCGGAAAAATGCGTAAAAACTATATCCGCATTCTAACCGGTGACAAAGTTAAAGTAGAGCTGACACCCTACGACCTGACTAAAGGCCGCATTACCTATCGTTCCCGCTAAAAAGGGGCTGAAGGGCCCCTTTTGTTTGTTGCTATATTATTGTCTATTGTCGCTATAAAAGGCTCTCAGCTTAGCTGGCTTCACCGTCCACGGCCTCAAGCTCTGATGATTGCTTCCTGGCTGCTTCAATTTTCAGGTAAAGCGCTCCCTTTCGAACAGTGACCTTTACTGTACCCCCATTTTCAGCCAGTTTACCAAACAGTAAATGCTCAGCCAGCGGTTTTTTCAGGTTTTCCTGAATAACACGCCCCATGGGCCGTGCACCCATCTGGCGATCAAAACCTTTTTCAGACAACCATGTCCGAGCTTTTTCATCCACGTCAATTTGCACCATTTTTTCATCGAGCTGGGCTTGTAGTTCGGTCAGGAACTTATCCACTACATGCTTGATGATTTCATCGTTTAATGGTGCAAAAGGAATTATGCTATCCAGGCGATTCCTGAATTCAGGTGAGAACGTCTTTTTGATTACCTCCATGCCGTCAGTCGTATGGTTCTGCTCCAAAAAGCCCATGGAACTTCGGTTCATACTTTCCGCACCTGCATTGGTGGTCATAATTAAGATCACATTACGGAAGTCAGCTTTACGGCCATTATTGTCTGTTAGCGTGCCATGATCCATTACCTGGAGCAGAAGATTAAAAACGTCAGGATGCCCTTTCTCAATTTCATCTAACAAAAGAACACAGTGCGGGGTTTTATTAATGGCTTCGGTCAATAGCCCCCCCTGGTCAAACCCTACATAACCTGGAGGCGCGCCAATGAGGCGTGAGACAGTATGGCTCTCCATGTATTCTGACATATCAAACCGAACGAGTTCTATCCCCATTGCCTGTGCCAACTGTCGGCAAACTTCGGTTTTGCCGACCCCCGTAGGTCCCGAAAGGAGAAAAGAGCCAACGGGTTTCTCCGGTGCCTTTAATCCGGCACGTGATAATTTGATCGCCGTTGATAGTGAGGTAATAGCATCATCCTGACCAAATACCACCATCTTAAGGTTACGCTCCAGCTTTCCCATAATCTCTTTATCAGAGGCAGATACCGATTTAGGTGGAATGCGTGCTATTTTAGCCACAATACTTTCAACATCGTCTACTTCAATGGTTTTCTTTCGCAGGTCTTCTACCTGGAGTCTCTGGTAAGCACCGGCTTCATCAATCACATCAATGGCTTTATCCGGCATGTGTCGATCATTAATGTAACGTGAGGCCAGTTCAGCGGCAGCCTTCAGGGCATCGTCGCTGTATTCAATATTATGATGTTCTTCAAATCGTTTTTTGAGTCCCCTGAGAATATCCACCGTATCTTCTACGCTTGGTTCAACAACATCGACCTTCTGGAAACGCCGTGCCAAGGCGCGATCTTTTTCAAAAATCCCCCTGAACTCCTGAAAAGTGGTCGAACCCACACAGCGAAGTTCACCAGAGGTTAACAGGGGCTTAAGAAGATTGGACGCATCCATCACCCCTCCAGAGGCGGCACCTGCCCCAATAATGGTATGAATTTCATCAATAAAAAGAATGGCATGATCGAGTTTCTTCAACTCACTTAGTAGCTTCTTAAAGCGTTTTTCGAAGTCACCACGGTATTTTGTGCCTGCTAAAAGAGACCCTAAATCCAGCGCATAAACGGTTGCCTGAGCGAGAACCTCAGGGACTTCGCCATCAACAATACGTTTTGCCAACCCCTCAGCAATAGCCGTTTTACCCACCCCGGCTTCACCAACCAGTAACGGGTTATTCTTACGGCGCCTGGCCAGTATCTGACAGACTCGCTCCACTTCTTTTGCTCGCCCAACCAAAGGGTCAATACGACCAAGGCGGGCCTGGTCGTTCAAATTCGTTGCATAGTTGCGTAACGGGTCTTTGCCTGAAGGTTCTGACTCCCCTTCTTCCACCAGGTCTGTGCCGAGTTCTTCAAGCTCTTGCCCTGGCACCTTGGAAATCCCGTGAGCAATATAGTTAACGATATCAATACGCGCCACATCCTGTTGTTTCAGGAAGTAAACAGCCTGGCTTTCTTGCTCACTGAAGATAGCAACCAGCACATTAGCGCCGGTAACCTCCTTTTTACCCGAGCTTTGCACATGAAAAACAGCCCGTTGCAACACCCGCTGAAAACCAAGGGTGGGTTGTGTTTCACGGTCTGAATCATTGATGGAGATAAGCGGTGTGGTTGAATCAATAAAGTCAGCCAGTTCTTTACGAAGTTTGTCTAACTCAACGCCACAAGCAATTAGGACACGCGATGCTGACTCGTTATCGAGCAAGGCAAGCAGCAAGTGTTCAACGGTCATGAACTCATGACGCTTGCTCCTTGCATCTCTAAACGCGCTATTGAGTGTCAGTTCGAGATCTTTATTGAGCATATTAATGTCACCCTGAAAACGCTAATCGGTCTTTTCTGTTTTGCACAACAGGGGATGCTGATTTTCTCTTGAGTACTGATTAACTTGTTGCGCCTTTGTCTCCGCAACGTCCCTACTGAATATTCCGCAAACAGCTTTTCCTTCAGTGTGGACAGTTAACATCACTTGAGCAGCCTTTTCCGTTGGCATTTCAAAAAACTTCTCCAGGACATCAACTACAAAATCCATGGGGGTAAAATCATCATTCAGGAGTAAAACCTGATACATGGAAGGGGGTTTCAGCTGGGTTTTTTCCGGTGCGACGGCTACAGCCTGATCGCTCTCCCGTTCATACCCTTCACTCCCCAAGTTTAGACGAAACCTACTGAGTTTACTCATACGAAGTCTTGGCAGCTGTTGTCGGCCATCTCTCTTTGGCGATTAAAAATGGGGCAATAATTGCCTCTACCTGCAGAATCAAGCCAAAATTCGGGCTGAATTCTCCCAAAAGTGCATTATTCCTGATACCTATTCTAAAGATACCGGTAGAAAGCACAATCATAAGGCAGGAATTAAAAAGTCAGATAAAAGAAAAAACAGAACAAGGGGGCAGTTTTTTGTCGGAACATTTACCCTGAACCGTCCGAAAAAAGGCCATTGGTATAAATTGGTAGTAAGAAGCTGATAAAACCCTGAAAAGCGTCCGGGACGCCTCAGGGTATTCGCTGAAAAAAGCCGGGATGGGAAACTTGTCCCGGCATTGCCGGATTACATGTGGCTGATCATAGCGTCGGCAAACTCCGAGCATTTCACTAAAGTAGCACCATCCATCAGTCGCTCAAAGTCATAAGTCACAGTCCTGGCAGCAATGGCGCCATCCATGCCCTTGATGATCAAGTCAGCGGCTTCTGTCCAGCCCAGATGGCGCAGCATCATTTCAGCAGACAGGATCACGGAGCCAGGGTTTACCTTGTCCTGACCCGCGTACTTGGGTGCAGTGCCATGAGTGGCTTCGAAAATTGCCACAGTTGCCCCGATATTCGCGCCTGGGGCGATTCCGATACCACCGACCTGAGCTGCCAGAGCATCAGAAACATAGTCGCCATTGAGGTTCAAGGTAGCGATCACGTCATATTCTTCAGGACGCATGAGAATCTGTTGCAGGAAAGCATCGGCAATCACATCTTTGATGACGATGTCCGTGCCGGTGTTCGGGTTCTTGATCACATGCCATGGGCCACCGTCAAGGGGTTTTCCATCGAAGAACTCAGCGGCTGTCTCGTAGCCCCAGTCTTTGAAGGAGCCTTCAGTAAACTTCATGATGTTACCCTTGTGAACCAGGGTCACGGAGTCACGGTTATTATCAATAGCGAACTGGATGGCTTTCTTCACCAGACGCTGAGTACCTGATTTGGAGACAGGCTTGATACCAATACCACAGTTTTCAGGGAAGCGGATCTTGGTTACGTCCATTTCGTCGCGCAGGAAGTTAATCACTTTATCCGCTTCTGGTGAGCCTGCCAGCCACTCAATGCCCGCATAGATATCTTCGGAGTTTTCACGGAAGATCACCATATCGGTTTTTTCAGGTGCTTTTACAGGACTGGGTACGCCTTTGAACCAGCGAACAGGACGCACGCAGGCATACAGGTCGAGTTCCTGGCGCAGGGCGACGTTCAGTGAGCGAATACCGCCACCAACCGGTGTTGTCAGGGGGCCTTTGATGCCGACAACAAACGCTTTCATGGCTTCGAGGGTTTCTTCAGGCATCCAGGTGTTTTCGCCATACACCTGGGTCGCTTTTTCACCACAGTATACTTCCATCCAGGAAATAGCACGTTTGCTGCCATAGGCTTTTTCTACTGCGGCATCAACAACTTTCAGCATGGCCGGAGAAACATCCACACCGATGCCATCACCTTCGATAAAAGGAATAATCGGTTGATCAGGCACGTTCAGGGACATGTCTGCATTAACGGTAATTTTTTCACCGGTAGCCGGTACCTGGATTTTCTGGTATCCCATGAGTAACTCCATCTTATGTCATGACCAGGCTGAACGCTGTATGATTGCATTGACCCGACTATTTTATAAATACTCGTACAATAACCGCAACAATACACTCAACCCCAATAAACCGGTAATAAGATATACTAACCGTGTTAAGGAATAAATCGGATTTTGTGACAAATATCGAAGCAAGCGGGTCACTTCACACAAATAACGCTATCTGAGCTTGGCAAGTGGCTTGGGCCATGTAGAATAGAGCGATTATTTTTTTCAGGTCAACTCGGTTCATGAAGCAGCCATCAGAAACACGTGTCATTGTCGGTATGTCCGGCGGTGTGGATTCTTCTGTCTCAGCTCTGCTCCTGATACAACAAGGCTATCAGGTAGAAGGTCTGTTTATGAAAAACTGGGAGGAGGATGACGGTTCTGAGTACTGTACTGCCATGGATGACCTGGCCGATGCCCAAAGCGTCTGTGACAAACTGGGCATCAGGCTCCACAAGGCCAATTTTGCCGCAGAATACTGGGATAATGTGTTTGAACATTTCCTGAATGAATACAAAAATGGCCGCACCCCAAACCCTGATATCCTGTGTAATAAAGAAATCAAGTTCAAAGCTTTTCTCGACTACGCTTTAGCGTTGGGTGCTGACTATATCGCGACGGGGCATTATGCCCGTCGTGTAGAAGTGGGTGGCGTTGTTACCTTGCGCAAAGGGCTTGACGCAAACAAAGATCAAAGCTACTTCCTTCATGCCGTTGGCAAAGAACAACTCGCCAAAACCTTTTTTCCTGTGGGTGATTTAGCTAAGACCGAGGTGAGAAAACTTGCCAAAGCCTATGATCTTTCTACTTTTAACAAAAAAGACAGTACAGGCATCTGCTTTATCGGTGAGCGCAGATTCAGGGATTTTCTGACACGATACCTCCCAGCTCACCCCGGACTCATTGAAACCACTGATGGCGACGTTATCGGCGAGCATGCCGGTTTGATGTATCACACGATCGGTCAGCGCCAGGGGCTGGGAATTGGCGGTTTGAAATCAGCTGATGATGCCCCCTGGTATGTGCTAGAGAAAGACCTTGCGCGGAATGTACTGGTCGTTGGCCAGCGTAACAACCACCCTTTACTCTTTTCTCGGGCCTTAGTGGTATCAACCATTGACTGGGTTGCCGGCGACCCTCCCCTTCTACCGAAAAAACTGATGGCAAAAGCGCGCTACCGGCAACAGGACCAGGCATGTACATTATCCCAAAGAAAAGACGGAAGTTACCTGGTGGTTTTTGATGAGCCTCAACGTGCAGTGACTCCCGGTCAGTCTGCGGTGTTCTATTATAGAGACTGCTGTCTCGGTGGTGGCGTCATTGAAACTCGCTACGCCCAGGCACCACAGGTATAACGAATACTAGGAGCCTGACCGAGAATAGCGCCCGTAGCGAGGATTACGAGAAATTGAGGATAAAAATTTCTGCTTCTGAGGATAATAGTGGGGCTATTTGACGA
>NZ_JAVLSP010000026.1:0-40408 GCF_031528575.1 Candidatus Sororendozoicomonas aggregata | reverse complement strand
TTTTTTATCGTTGTACCAGGCATCAGACCTGAGTCGCAAAGCCCAATTATAGACAAAGCGTACACAACCGAAAGTCTGAGCCAGTTGCTGCTCTTGCTCCGGTGTGGGGTAAAACCTGAATTTGTACGCTCGCTTAATCATTTTCACGCAATACCATATTGTTGCTGTGTGAAATTAATAATTTATTGCCAATCCTTCGGATTGGTCGCTACCACTCCCCGCACTAAAAGTACGGGGTATCCCGCGAGGAAAAGATGAAAATCCGCTTTTGTAAAAACAATAGCGGACGATTAAACGAACAAAATCAACTTGCTAGGAGCCTGACCGAGAATAGCGCCCGTAGGAGGATTGTGATAAATGGGTCTAAAAATTTCTGCTCCTGAGGAGAATAGCGGAGCTATTTGATGAAGAAGCAGGAATTTTTAGACCCATTTATCGCAACCGCAGCAGCGCGGTCTATTCTCGGACAGGCTCCTATACCACTTTTGCGACACCCTTAACAGCACGGGGCTTTACGCGCTTTCGATAACACCAAATGGCCCACTTTACTGCCGTAATGCGCATACCAAGCTGAACCTCAGAGCGGTAGAGATGATCAGCAAGACCCTACTATTGCGAAACATTGTGAACAGGCTACGCGTACACTTTGCTGACTCACTTATGGTAGTATTTACCGATGCCGAATGTGACTTTTTATCTACTCATTGCCCAGAGGCACAATAGCGAACAGTTTGCTTGTCGTCTTGTTGACAAAACCTGGCAACAAGGACTTGCTGTTCACCTTCATTTACGTGATGAGCATCACTGCCGAACAGTGGATCAACTCCTCTGGCAGTGGCGTGAAGACAGTTTTATCCCCCACGAAACTATTGATATAAGCAGCGAACCCTGTACATCCGTCACACTTGGCTGCCGCCCCCCACAGCTCAACCATGCGCAACTGGTGATTAATCTCACTGATGATACGCCAGACTACTTCCAGGGGTTTTCCAGAATCTGTGAAATTGTCAGCCAAACCCCGGAAGACATTGCTATCTCACGAGAGAAATTCAAACGCTATCGGCAATCAGGAATAGAGCCGACTGTTCACAAGCTCACCTGATACCGATAGCTTTTCTTTTCCAGCTACCCCAATGGTTACGGCAAACTGGACGTCAGAACAGTAGAAACGACCGGCAACGTCAGCCAGTGCGAGTCGTTTTAATACAGCCCTGGCGTTCATATTCTCCCCGTAAAGCCCCGTTAGTTAGACCACTTCAAAATACGTGGCCCCGGTACGGTAAGATAATTAATCAAAAGACCAGGGAGCTTTATTATTGCTTTTTCGCATATCGATGAAGTGAGCATCAAATAGCCCCTCCGCTTTATCAGGAAAATCACTGGCAGGCGCCTCTTTATCACTTTTTTGTATAAGCTTCAGTTTCGTGAAACGATCTTCCGAGGCTTTTACCAGCGTTTCGGAATTTCTCATGATCGTTGGGCGAATAAATAACATAAGGTTACGTTTATCTGAACCATAAGAGTCATACTTAAACAAGTTGCCCAGCAACGGAATATCACCCAGCAAAGGTACCTTGTTCCTCGTAACTGTCCGGGTATCCTCGATAAGCCCACCAATGACGACGGTTTGACCGTTATTAACAATGACAGCTGTTTTTAACGTCCGTGTATTCAGGATCAGGTCATCTTTCAATTTTGTAGAACTGCTATCAACTGAAGACACTTCCTGTTCAAGTTCCAGACGGAGGCTGTCACCTTCGCTTAAATGGGGGGTGATTTTTAATTTAATACCGACGTCCTTTCGCTCCGTGGTGGTAAAAGGGTTTTTGGGGTCACTTTGACTGGATGTTTGATAGGAACCTGTCTTTATGGGCACGTTTTTACCCACCAGAAATTCAGCTTCCTGATTATCCAGTGTTAGCAGACTGGGTGTTGACAGAATATTATTGTTGGACTTCGCGCTCAGCGCATGAACTAATACGCCAAAATTAGGCGCCCGCAAGGCAATAGTTCCCAGCGTTATAGAGCCATTGTCATAAAGGCTACCTGTCAACTTGCTGAGTTTGCCAGCACCGGTCTCTGCTCGTTTAGGGATAGTATCGGTGCCATCAATGCCCCACTGCACCCCAAGGGCATCATTAATATTCCCTCCCACTTCCACGATCGCGGCTTCGAGCAACACCTGGGACCTTGGCCTGTCGAGTTGTCGAACAATGTGCTCCATGGCCTGTAATGTATCCGGGTCAGCAATCATAACCAACGCATTTTGTGTTTCATCAGCTTTCACGAACACATTTTGTGCCAACTTGTTTTTGTTTTCACTGGCAATAGGTGCCATATTTCTTGACATGCCTCTGGAAGGGTACGGCATTTGTGGGGAGGAAGAAACACTCCCTCTTTTTGCCTGAGTATCTTGAATGGTGCTCGACGCTTCCATCAGAATATCAGCTATATTCTTGGAATCACCGTAGCTTAAAAACATCACTTTTGTGGTTGATTTACGTAAGCCTTCTTTATCCAGGGTAGTGACCAGGTTTCTTACGCGCAAACGCTTGCTGGCAGTGCCTTTTACAATCAGGCGGTTGCTGCGCTCATCGGCTATGGCCTGCAGACCAGTACTCGGTAGCTGACCTTTTCCGACAATCAATGTATCCTGAATGATTTTTGCGACATCGCCCACCCAGGCATGATTAAGCTGTATAACTTCGTAATCATTATTACTGGCATCATCAAGCTCTTTCAGCAGTTTGGTAATACGGTCAACATTGTCCGCCAAGTCGCTCACAATCACACAGTTGCTGGAAGCAGAAGCCGCGGCATGCCCGTACTGGGCAATTAATGGCCTGATAATGGGAATGACCTCAATGGCCGAGACACTATGAAGTTGAATCACCCGTGTGGTCATAATGGCATTGTTGGGTTTTTCAACTTCCTGACCCGCTGTTTTCGCTGTCGTGCTTGGCACAACATTCATAATGTCGCCTTTTGGAATAACGGTGTAGCCATTCGCTGTCAGCACCTCCAGAAAAACATCATACACCTGGTCACGGGTCAATGGGTGAGTAGAAATGACAGTAACTGAGTTACCCCCTTTTATTCTTGGATCAATAACGAAGGTTTCCTGGGTTATTTTGGCTATTTGAGCAATAAATTCACGGATATCTGAATTTTGCTGATTCAATGTCCAGCGTTGCTCCGTTTTTTTTGTAGACTTTTGAGTGTCTGCTACATGTTTGCCATGTGTGCCATGTGCGTCATGTTTGCCATGTGCGTCATGTGCGCTATGTGCGCCATGTGCGCCATGTGCGCCATGTGCGCTATGTGCGTCATGTGCGTCATGTGCGCTATGTGCGCCATGTGCGCCACGTGCGTCATGTGCGCTATGTGCGTCATGTTTGCCATGTGCGCCATGTGCGTCATGTGCGTCATGTGCGCCATGTGCGTCATGTGCGTCATGTGCGCCTGGTGAGGGTGGTTTCTCATGAACAGCGGCTTCTCTGGCCTGAAGGTTCGAACAAATGAATAAAACAAGGAAATATGCCAATAAACCTTTAAAAAATTGACATTTATAAGCTTTGATTATCATTAGCAAACCATTGTAAGTTGAAAATTGTAATTGTTTCGGAAGCATCACTGTTCGGCTTTCTGTAGTTGCTCTCTCAGTCTTAGCATGCGCCACTCCAAAGACTCGCTGTTTGAGGGCATAGTATAGTCATCATTAACCGAAGCGTGAGAAGGCGTTACAGGCTTAAGGCCCGAAGCGGCAGGACCAGGCTTAGGAAAAGCCAGTTTTTCAAGATGCCCGTCTCTATTGATGACCACATGAGTAGAGTGAACTTCTGATAAGGTAGCACCACCAGGCAACTTGTCACCCACCTGGTATACTTTTTCCATGTTATTGCTTTGAATGATCGCGCTGCCTTTGCCAGAAGCACCTCCTTTAACGCTCCCTAGGGCACCAAGCAACGCTAAATTCAACTGCGTTTTAGGAATATCTGAGGGTGATTTTTGTGTATCCTTTCTCTGACTGCTACCAAATAATAAATCAAAGTCGCTTAACTTTACCAATGACTTATTACTATTGGAAGCGCCTGCATTGTATATTTCTTTTTGTTTAATTAATTTATTTTTATAAACCGATTCGGCATATATGCCATAGGATTGCTGGAAGATAAGGGCAGTAAAAACCACGAGAAAAATAACGGTGATTATTTGTCGGTAATGTCTTAAGCCCCATTGGATAAAGGCATTAGCTACTGCAAGGTTCATATACGACTCTTGGTCTTCGGGTTCTGTGGGTTGTCGAGGGCTTATTATTTATTACAAATAAAGCATAAGAAGTTTATTTTTTAAAGACGATTGGTTGATTTTCACAGAAAAAAATCTACGGTTTGTATAATATATTTTATAGTCTGATAATTATGGATTATTTCTTTAAGCTATAGACAATACTGTGAACCGTCTTTATTGCGGGAAAGCCCAGCTGGCAATAGGGATAACCCTGTCTTTACTCTCTGGCAACTCATGGCTAAGTATAAGTTACCAGAAAGTAAAAACCATCAGGAGCAATAGAAGGGCTGTTTAAAACCCTGCAAAGTAGTAATGAAGATAACTTTTTATAACTTAAATCAATAATAAAGTTATGAGACATAATTTTTATCGTATAAACAGGAGATTACCTTGACCGGTCTCGCCAGTAGTCAAATGCAAGAAACTGAAACAACTACTTTGGCTGAAGCAGGTGAGGAAGGTTTAGCTCAAAAGCTGCCTTTCTCTTTTGCCAAGCGTCACGGTGTCATTGTCAGCCCGGGAACATCAGGGCTGGAGGTATCATTCCATCACTTGCCCTCAGCAGAAATACTGGCTGAAATAGAACGATTTGTCGGCGGGCCTTTAACGTACCAGCAAGTCAGTGGTGAGTCATTCAATGATCTGGTTTCCCAGTGTTATCACGGAGACAATTCAGATGTACTGCAAGATGCTGTTGGCCTCAGTGATGGTCTTGATCTTGATAGTATCGCCGATGCCGTGCCGGTCACGGAAGACCTGCTGGAACAAAGTGATGACGCGCCCGTTATCCGGTTGATTAATGCGCTGCTGACGGAGGGTGTAAAAGAAGGCGCGTCAGATATTCATATTGAAACCTTTGAGAACCATCTGGTCGTTCGTATTCGCGTTGATGGCATTCTCAGGGAGGTTCTCAAGTTACAACGTATGTTGGCTACTTTGCTGGTTTCGCGAATAAAAGTCATGGCAAGACTCGATATTGCTGAAAAGCGCATTCCGCAAGACGGAAGAATATCCCTTAAAGTCGCGGGCAAAGAGGTGGATGTCCGGGTATCAACCCTCCCCTCCAGTAATGGTGAGCGAGTGGTGTTGCGTCTGTTGGATAAAGCGTCTGGTCGGCTGGAGTTACAACACCTTGGGATGACGCCAGCCGATAAAACCGAAATTGAGCAATTACTGCGTAAACCCTATGGCATTATTCTGGTCACAGGCCCCACGGGCTCAGGTAAAACAACATCGCTTTATGCCTGCCTTAGCGCGCTGAATGACAAATGCCGGAATATTTTAACCGTAGAAGACCCTATTGAGTACAACCTTGAGGGAATTGGTCAGACACAGGTTAATACCAAGGTTGATATGACCTTTGCCAGGGGGCTGAGGGCTATTCTTCGGCAAGACCCGGATGTAGTCATGGTGGGCGAAATAAGGGACAGGGAAACGGCTGAAATTGCGGTTCAGGCCAGTTTAACAGGGCATTTGGTGCTTTCTACCTTGCACACAAATACTGCCGTGGGAGCATTAGTGCGGTTGGAGGATATGGGGGTCGAGCCTTTTCTGCTGGCCTCCAGTTTGCTGGGGGTTGTTGCTCAGCGTTTGGTGCGTTTGCTTTGTGAGCATTGCAAAGAAACCTACACGCCCGACGAAGCGGAGTGCCTGCAGCTTGGTGTAAGCTACTCACAATCACCGGCAATTTACCATGCGAAAGGCTGTAAGCTCTGTAACTTCAGCGGATACCGTGGGCGTCTGGGAATTTATGAAGTGGTGCATGTGGACGAGAAAATCCGGCGAATGATTCACTCCGGTGAGGGAGAGCAGGCGATTACTCATTATGTAAGGGAGTATTCACGGGGTATTCGTGATGATGGTATGGAAAAAGTCCTTTCAGGTTTGACAACGCTGGAAGAAGTGCTGCGTGTGACACAAAATGACTAATGACAGCGAGGTAAGTCATGGCGGCATTTGAATATGTTGCCCTGGATCCTCAGGGCAAACAACATAAAGGTACGCTCGAAGCAGATAGCAGTCGCCTGATCAGGCAGCAATTGCGTGATAAGTTGTGGACCCCGCTATCCGTATCGCCGGTCAAAGAACAAAAGGCGGCATCTGTTAGCAGCTCGCTGTTCAAGCGAGGTATTTCAGCGGTTGAACTGGCAACCATTACCCGCCAGCTGGCGACATTAATTCAGGCGGCAATGCCTGTTGAAGAGGCCTTGCAGGGGGTTGCCGCGCAGCAGGAAAAGCGACGAATCAAAAATATGTTAATCGCCATCCGGTCAAGGGTTATGGAAGGTTATACATTAGCCCAGAGCCTGGAGGCTTTTCCTCAGGCATTTCCTTCAATGTTCCGGGCCACGGTGGCTGCGGGAGAGCATGCCGGATACCTTGATAACGTACTGAATCGTTTAGCTGATTACACCGAGTCCCGAATGCAGTCCGCCCAAAAAGTAAAACAGGCACTACTGTACCCAATAATTTTAATGGTAGCGGCGCTGGGTATAGTTTGCTTTTTACTGGGTTTTGTTGTGCCAGATGTTGTAAAAGTGTTTGCCGATACAGGGCAGGAATTACCACTTATTACTATCCTCCTTATAAAAACCAGTGAAGGTTTTCAACACTGGTGGCCAGTAATTTTCAGTCTTGTTCTTATGGGGGTAGCGGGGGTTAAGTACGCATTACGCCGCCCGGCTTTTCGCCTGCTCTGGCACGAATATATATTTAAACTTCCAGTGTTAGGACGCTTCAGCCGCACACTGAATACAGCACGCTTTGCCAGTACCCTGAGTATTTTAACACGCAGTGGTGTTTCTCTGGTTGAGGCGTTAATGATTGCAGGCCAGGTACTCAGTAATGAGGCAATAAGGGCGGCCGTGGTCAAAGTAGCCAAACGGGTCAGTGAGGGTGCCAGTCTAAACCGCTCGTTGACAGAAACCGGTTATTTTCCTCCCTTGATGTTGCACATGATTGCCAGTGGTGAGGCGACGGGTGAGTTGGATCAGATGTTGGAAAAAACAGCACAAAACCAGCAGCAAGAGCTTGATGGACGGATCGCTATAACATTAGGGCTTTTTGAGCCATTGATGCTGGTTGTTATGGGGGGCGTTGTGATGGTCATTGTGCTGGCTATACTGTTACCTATTTTGAACATGAATCAGTTATTGAACTAAGAAGCTGTCTTAACAGTCTACGTGTAGCAAGGATCTAGGAGCCTGACCGAGAATAGCGCCCGTAGCGAGGATTACGAGAAATTGAGGATAAAAATTTCTGCTTCTGAGGATAATAGTGGGTCTATTTGACGAAGAAGCAGGAATTTTTAGACCAATTTATCGCAACCGCAGTAGGGTAGTCTATTCTCGGACAGGCTCCTAGGGAAACGTAAGGCAAAAGTTGATGTTGCAGGCAATCACCTTATTTAACAACAACATCGGCTATACAGGCCCGTTTATCGCAGACTGCTTTAGCTACACGACTTTTAAGATGGCTTCTGAGCCTGAAACTGCTTTTAGGTATTGATGGTATATACGATACATTTACTGACAGCCGTTTTTTAATAAAAAGGGGTCATGGAGAAAAAATATGATGAGATTGCATAAACAGAAAGGCTTTACCTTGATTGAAATCATGGTGGTCGTTGTAATCCTGGGGATACTGGCGGCAATGGTTCTCCCCAAAATTTTGAGCCGTCCTGACCAGGCCAAGATTACAGTAGCACGATCAGATATAGAGACTATTTCTCAAGCTCTGGAACTGTATCGGCTGGATAATGGATTTTATCCCTCTACCGACCAGGGGTTGGAAGCATTGGCAAAAAAACCGAGTATGAGCCCGGAGCCAAGGAACTGGAATCCCGATGGCTACTTGAAAAAGACACCTGTTGATCCTTGGGGAAATCCCTACCTGTATGTCCAGCCAGGTAGTCACGGGAAATATGATGTTTATTCCCTTGGTCCACAAGGGCATCAAGGTGAGAAAGACTCGAAGGACACTATTGGTAACTGGGAGCCTAAATGAAATCAAAAGAGCAGGGCTTTACTCTGGTTGAGCTACTTGTCGTCCTGCTGATTATTGGCGTTCTGCTGGGCATTGCCTTCTTATCGCCCATAACGAACAGTGTGCATAAAACGACCAAAAAAGAGGCGGTAAGGTTGCAAGTACTGTTTTCTCAAATTCGAGATCAAGCACTGCTGGAAAATACCGAATTTGGTTTTTCCATCAGTGATACGGGGCAATATGAGTGGTGGGTGCTTCCGGTGGGCCTTGGGCCCAGGCACTGGAAACTGCTGGAAGAAAAACCCTACCAGCCCTATCAGCTGCCCCATGGTTACTCTCTGGATCTCACAACCGATGAAGAAGAACAGTCCACTAATACCGGGCAACCCGCGGATCATCCCTCCGTTGTCATCTTCTCTGATCGGGAAACCACGCCTTTTAGCCTTGCGCTGGTACCGGAAAAGGATGCCAAAGAAACCCTGCGCCTAAAAACAGACGGGTTAGCCAATGTTGAAATCTTTCACGAATGAGGAGGGGTTTACACTCATTGAGGTGATGGTTGCCCTTGCCATTTTTGCAGCGGCAGCATCAATGCTGATGCTATCAGACGGTAATAACATAAAGCATACCCGTTATATGCAGGAAAAGGTATTTGCCTCCCAGATAGCTGATCAGGAACTCAATGCACTTTATGCGCTTCAACTGTATCCAGATACTGGGACCCGAAGCGATATCAGGGGTTACGCGGGATATGACTGGTTTGTCAAAGAAACGGTTCGGAATGGGAAAATAGACGGGCTTCGGGTAATAACGGTTGATGTCTACCCGGGCAATGTCCGCCCGGGCAATAATGATGCGCCTCTCTACAGTTTGATTGGCTACCTGCGCAGGGTAAAAAAAAATGAAGCGCACTAAAGGATTCACCCTGATTGAGCTGATGGTTGCAATAGTGATTTTTGGATTGATCAGCGCTGCCGCATACAAATTGATGGATACAGTGACACGAGGAAAGCAGGTCACGGATGGTTTGCTCGACAATCTTGATGATATGCAACGTGCTAAACTGACTATTGAAAAAGACCTTTTTCAAGTGACCAGCCGTCCTATCAGAAATGAGTTTGGTGATAAAGAACCCGCATTGTTTGGGCCATCAAAGAATGGATTTATGCTGGAATTTACCCGATCCGGCTGGAAAAACCCACTGCTTTCTACCCGCAGTAATTTACAGCGTGTTGCTTATGCCTTTGAAGATAATGAGCTGATTCGTTATTACTGGCCTGTGTTAGACCGGGCGCCTGACCCACTTTTGGTTAGGCAAGTGGTATTGACTAACGTGTCGGGTGTGCGGATACGGTTCATGGATGACAAGCAACGCTGGTTAACTTCATGGCCCCCTCACAAAGAGGACAAAGCGGGCACGAAAGCCAAAGGTAGAGATAGAGATAGAGATAGAGATAGAGATAGATATGGGGACATAGATAGAAATAAATATAGAGACGACAGAGACAGAGATAGAAACAGAGATAGAGATAGAGATAGAGATAGAGACGGAGGCAGGTATAGAGATAGAGACAAAGACAGGTATAGAGATAGAGATAGAGACAGAGACAGAGACAGAGATAAATATGGAGACAGAGATAGTGAGAAAGCGGACCAAAGTGCCGACGATGAAAAGCGTGATAACAGTTTGCCCACAGCCATCGAGTTGACATTTCAACATGCCATTTATGGTCAGATAACAACGACGTTACCATTGGCAACCTATAAAGCTGAGGAGAATCCTGACATGAGCAAAGAGGAGGATGATCAGCAAAACCCGGATGATTGGGAAGACGAAGAGTGGGAGGACGAACAGTGGTGAACAAGAAGGCTTGTTCGCGATATCCTCAGCAGAAGGGGATTGCGCTACTATACGTTCTCATTATTTTTTCAATTATTGCCGTCATGGCCAGTCAAATTGTCACTAACTTAATGCTGCATACGGAAAAAAATGCCCGGCTGCTAGAAAGAACCCAAGCAAAACATTATGCATTAGGGGCTGAGCAATACGTGGCTTTATTGCTGGAAGCTGACTTCCAAAGTGATAAAAAGAAAAAAAGACAGGTAGACCATGAAAAAGAGGCGTGGAATGTCAAGACCGTTCCTTACGCAGTGGACCAGGGTAAAATTGATATTACTGTCATTGATGAACAAGGCCGGTTTAACCTTAACGGACTCAGGGCAGACGGTGATAATGGTCTAATAAACCTGAATATGTTTAAAAATCTGTTAACCGTTTTATCGATTGATACAAAACTGGCGAATAATCTTCAAACTTGGCTGGGGGCTACGCCTGACTCTTCAAAAGGCGCTGCTGCTGATAATATCTATCTGGTACTGGATCCCCCCCGCCGCGCGGGAAATAATAATATGGCTTCTATTTCTGAGCTGAGGTTAGTACAGGGAATGGATGAGGAGAGTTTTGAAAAGCTGGCACCATGCGTAACTGTTTTGCCCCAGCCATCGAGAATTAATATCAATACGGCACTACCGGAGATTATTATGTCTATTTCAAACAAGCTGACAGCCAGTGATGCCGCTAATATTATTGCGGCACGTGGAAAAGAAGGGTTTGCAAAACTTGGAGACTTAAGCAATATTATTGACTTGAAAAATAAAATGAATGAACTGCGAGTTGCTCCGCTAAGTTTTTCAAGCCATTATTTTACTGTTTATGTGACAGCGCTCTATCGTGATACCGTATTTTATTTAAAAACACGTTTATACAGAAACAATGAAGGCAAAGTGCAAGTAATAGCACGAGAAATAGGGCCTAATCGTTACTGGGCAGCCTTTAAAAAAGAATCCTGAGGATTTCTAATGAAAAAATGCTTATTGGTTCGGATACCACTCTCTGTTGCCGAGATTAACAGAGATACGCTGCTTCAGTGGGGCATTTTTATTAATAGCGGACAACCCGTGGGAGAAATGCATGTTTCACCTGTTCATCAACTGTATTCTTTATGGAATGAACAGTATAATTCCAAAGTAATATCAGCAGACGATACAGCTTTTCCTGATCACGTTGTCCTCCTTTTACCCGCGAGATGGACACTCAATCGTGATTTAACGGTCAATAGTGGTCAGAAAAAGCACATCCGCTCCGCATTGCCTTTTCTTATTGAAGAAGAAGTGGCCAGTGATATTGAATCACTGCATATCTGTCACGTGCTTCCACAGAAAGACAATGAAGTTTCAATAACAGCCATTGCTCACGAGAAGATTAAAAAGCTACTTGCATTATTTGAAGAAGAGCATATTTCCCCGGATGACTTTTATTCTGAGAGCCGGGTTATTGAAACAGTGCCACAAACGGCTGTTATCATGCTGGATGAACAGGATGTAACAGTCGCTATGCCTGGTCATGCCCCGATACCACTTGCTTACGATGCGGTGCCTTTTGTGCTGACTCAGCGATCAGAGCAATTGAATACTGAAGACACCCCCCTGATGGTAGATGAGGACAACGAGGATCAGCGTATTGCCTCGGTCAAGCTGCTTGTCCCTGAAGGGTTGTCTGAAAAGGCAGAAATGCAGCGCGAGACCCTTGTTCAGTGGTTAACGGATAAAGGCTGGTTGTTTAAAGAAGAACATTATGGCGGGAATGCATTTGATTTTTATGCTGACCACTTTTTTAAAGTCAAAAAAACACCTTCAACCCCATTGATTAATCTCAGGCAAGGGGAATATCAATGCCCAAGAAGAGCGAGTCGTCGAATAAAGCAGTGGCTACCATTGATTATCATCTTTTTTGCAGGGGTCGTCATAAATTTGGGGTTATTCGTTGGCAAAGGTCTTTATTTTAGTGGAGAAGCCAGTAGTTTATGGCACGCTAATGCTGACTATTATCTTAAACTATATCCCAATGACAAGCAGGTGAAAGATGCTAAATCAAGGGATAGAATTTCCTTTGATATTCAAAGGTGGCTGGAACAGAGATTAAAAAATAGTGGAAAACAGCTATCAAGCGCTGATCATGCCTTTTTGCCTTTGTTGAAAACCTTCTCCAGCGTGGCTTTAGCCCAAGGCGCAAAGACGGTAGAACCGAAAAGAATGGACTTTACCACGGATACAGGTCGTCTGTTGGTGGAATTTCAAGCGCCAAATCTGGATGTAGTAAACAAAATGCTGGCAGCGTTAAAAGAGCAAGGGTTACAGACGCAGCTTGATACAGCAAACCAGGAGAAAGTGGGTGTGACTGCTCGAGTCACTGTTACCAGGTGATCATGATGATGAAAATTCTAACGCGTATTACACAACACTCAGCTTTTCAAACAGCCAAAGCTCATTATGATCACCTGCCTTCCAGAGATCAGAATCTATTGATTGTACTGGGCATTTTTCTACTGGTAACCGGCTTTTATTTGATGATTTGGGAACCGCTGACGCAATGGTCTGATCACCAAATGACAGATTATCGCAAGCAGGTGGAGACAATGGAATGGCTTCAGAAGAATAGTGATAAAATCCAGTCAGCGGGAAAAAAAACAACCATAAGTAGTAGCAAGGATATCTCAACGCTGATAACCAATACGGCACGACAAATGGGTGTAACCGTCTATCGTATACAGCCTGACAGGAAAGGGGTGGGTGTCTGGCTTGATGATGCGGCCTATCAAAAAGTACTGGGATGGATTTTAGCGCTGGAAAACAAATACCACATTATCGTGCGGCAGATAAAAATAGACCGTTTGAAGGAAGAAGGCCGGATAAAAGGTTATCTTCACTTTAAAAGTTAGGCTACTTTTCTTTCAGTATTGTAATACCAGTCATCTTTTCTAAGAAGCAGCCTTAAAAGGCTGCCCGTAGCGAGGACTGCGAGAAATGGAAGATAAAAAGTCGCTTTTGTGAGGAGAATAGCGGGACTATTTGACGAACAAAAGCGATTTTTTAGACCCATTTATCGTAGCCGCAGTGGGAGCATGACTTTTAAGACTGCTTCTGACTATAGGTTGACATCCTCGCCTGGTCCCGGAGGATTGGCTACATTCTCATGATTTTGCCGAAATTCCTGCTTCTTCAAGGACTCTACCGAACCCTCTCCACAGGCTAAAACGCTGTGTCCCAACGCTACTATTTTTTGCGGCCTGAGTGTCAACATGCTCAGAATAATCACAAGCTGTATTATTCGGCAACTTTTTGTTTGGGTATTTTGTGTTGTGATAACTTCATTCAAACTTTCTTATCCCAATCGAACTTAATAAATACCGTCGGAAGACTTCTCAATAGCACTGACAATCCCACTGGCGGTCTTCTGTCGTTGGGAGTTCGCGTCAATCCTTCGAGCCATCGACTCCATTGCGTTCAACTCCAGAAAAACAGGCGGGTCAACATAACCTGCGCCCTGAGTAGGGAAGTAGGGCTGAGTAATAGCTACCGCAAGCTTTTGCTGAAGATCGCGAGGAATATCCCTTACACGGATGGCAGTATTTCTGTCACGCAACTGCTCTTCAAGTGCTTTCAACAAGGTTGGCGCATGATCATCCAGACTGCTGGTTCTTAGTTTTGACGAAACCAAAGAGCGGATTATTTGATTATTCAAGATCACCTGGGCATTTGCCTGAAGCAGGTTGTTTTTTTCCACTTGCTCAATCTGCTGAAGTGATTTCTTTTGCATTTCACAGTCATTAATCAGGGTCTTTTTCAGTCGCTTTATAGCGCCTTCTTCGGGAGGCGTGCCCAGGGATTTTCGTGCAAGCGCTTGCCCTACTGAAGTAATCAGCTGGGTATGCCCTGAAGGGTCTGAGCAGGCTATACCAGAAACCTTGATGCCTTCATGCTCAGCTTCCATGACAGAAAATCCGGATTCGGGTCGCGCACGCTTAAGGACAAAATCCATCACTTTTTCAAAAACACTATCGCCATAGGTTGCGAAATGCAGTGATGTTTCATCATCCAGCCCCTGATCAAACAAATCACGGCAGGTCGTCATCGCAACCTTACCCGCAATACCTTCCACCCCTTTAACCTTCATATAGCGTTTGCAGTCACTGACTACGCACCCAGCCGACCGCAGACATTCAGAAGCAGTCAGTATTTGCCAAATGTCAGCAAGAGATACCGGTTGCTTTTGCTGCCTGTAGCTTTGACTCAATCGAACATACACGTCGAACATTTCTTCAACGGGAACTTCCATCAGCTTGTTATGCTCTTTCTGACGAGTCGCCCGTTCTCTGGCTTCCTTTTCAACGTCCTGTTGACTCATTGTCCCCTCTGCCAACTTCTGAAATTCCTCAGTGGTCACAGGAAGCATGGAGAACTGCTGGGTCCCCACAACCAGGTTGGCATTGGCTAACCGACTCAATAGCCGCTCGTAAACAAACTGCTCAGCAGAGTCAGCAAAGCAAAGGTTAAGCACATGGATATCCTTGTGCTTCTGCCCAATACGGTCAATACGACCAATCCGCTGCTCCACTTTCATAGGGTTCCAGGGCAGATCAAAATTAACCAGCAAATCTGCGGTTTGCAGGTTCAAACCTTCCGCTGCCGCATCAGTACACAATAAAACATCAATATGCCCCTGAACAAAGCGGTGCTTGATATTATCCCGCTCGACACTAACCATCGCATTCTTTTTGGGGTCGTAATAAGTGCCCCCAGCACCGGAGTAGGTACCGATCAGTAAACCAGGGAACCTGGCTCTCAACCGATTCTGAATATCATGAAGCGTATCCAGGAAGCGGGTGAAAATAACCGTTTGCTTTATTCTTTTTCCTTCCTGACGCTTTTTCAGGAATTTCATCAATTCGATAATTTTATTGGAATCATCATTGATAGTGTCCAGCTCTGCCAGAAGCGACATCAGCTGACCACGCTCCCATTTAAGGTCATCGGGAGCGCGGTTATTCAACATCACCTCGACCGCATCCTGGTCGTCATCGCCGCCGTCGAGCAAAAGCGCCTGAAGCTCTTCATTATTCTCTGGTGTATTTTCCAACCGGAGCTGATGGATCAGAGTACCTTCCACTTTAGTTTTACGTCTTTCAAGGGTCAGTTTCAGGGCACTGAGGCTGGAGGCAAAACGTAAACGCAAAAAGCTCAGATAAAAACCCAGTGCCGTTTGACCCGGTGCATTCAAACCCTTAGCGTTTAGCTGTTCTTTCAAACCCGAGCAGTATTCACCCAACAAACCATCAACCCTGGCCTCCTGATCAGTGAAGATGATTTTCGGTGGCGTTAGCACATGCCGGTCTGCCAGATTGACCTTAAGCTTGCTTTCTTTGCGATAAATTTTCAGCAGGTCTCTGGTATGACGCTGCATAACCCGAGAGAGAGGAGCCGCAGCAAACAACAGCCTGGCAAGGGCAGGCTTATCATATGGCGGGGGTTCGATCCCATTCTTCAGCCATTGCTCAAGGGATAACCTGGACATATCATCAATCACAACCTCTTTGAGGTACGTCCAGAGCTTGGGGTCAAGCTGCTCGATACTGGTCACGATTTTTATGAGGAAATCCCACTCTTCCGGGCTAATGGCACCATTAGTGGATACCGCACTCACCAGCCGGTAGTACATCAGCATTAACGAAGGGTCATATTGAAATGCGCCCACGCGATTACTCAGACGAATCAAGTCGCTGACTTCCACCGGGTCAAGCTGCATCGGTGTCGCCGTTGCCATGAGCAATGAGCGGCAGTTGACTTTTAAATGATCGCTAATGGTTTGATAAAGCTGATTATAACGGGGGAAACCTCTGGTACCTTGGGTAGAATTCTGGCGGCGGGCATAATGAGCCTCATCCACCAGGGCAATATCAAAATCATCGGCCTGGTCAATCAGCTTTCTACGCTCCCTACGGGCCATCAACCCGGTAGAGATAATCGTCAGGTCTGGTTCGTACAAGCTGCCAATGGACTGCTTTGCCTCAACGGGAAAAAGAGACTCTTTGTAGGCAGAAGGGGAAGCCCCCACCCGATCAAAAGGAAGAAAAAACTTACTGGCCATTTCCCGCTGCCACTGGCGGGTCAAACTGGCCGGTGCCGCAATAAGAATACGTTTGGCTCGTTGACTCAGCAACAGCGATCGGAAAGCCAGACCCGCCTCAATGGTTTTACCCAGGCCCACCTCATCACACATCAGATGCGTGGCGGGATAGCTTTCAATTAACCGGCGAGCCACCATTTCCTGGTGTGGCCAGGGTTCAACCGGTGCCGTGTACATGCCAACAAACTCGCCACCGGGCATAAGGGGAGCTTGCCTGATGGCCCAGAACCGCAAAGCTTCTTCAGGAGAAACCGATAGAGTGGTTTCTTCTGCTTCGCGCTCAACCGCTTCGACAGGTGGACAGTCTATCTCGACGGGGACGGTAATACTTTCAGAGAAAGTCAGCAGCTTTTCCCGCACGGCTGAGGGCAAATCCTTCACCACAAAAGCACTGTGCTGGTTATCCCAGAGCGTTTCAAAACTCAGTTGCGCGCCGGCAATTTTTTCTCGCTCTTTTGATCCTTGCCAGGAACAATCCACATTCACGTTCTCGGCATTACGCTGCAGCGCTGTTTCTGACTCATTCCAGGAACCACTGGCATACAACACCTCGTCATCTTCATCATAACCCAGCGCCCATTTTTCATGGACATAGCCATCATTACCCGAATCCAGCGTCAGAGCTTCTCCGGTATCAGCGTGTTTCCGCAGTGCCACCCGGATCTCCAAATAACCATGACGCACCATCCAGGACAACAGCTCTACACCCCGTGTTCCTTCTTCAGGCCATTGGTCGGATTCCATCAATTCCTGATTCAGATGGCTTTCCAGCACAGACACCTGACCATCAATAACGGCCTGTACATCCTTAGGTGCCATATCCGCACCGGTAATCAACCGCATTTTTCCGCTACGGTTAACAAATGCCGTCATCCCGCGGCTGGCCAGTGCCAGGGATGACGACCGAAAATAACCCGCTACCCGATCATAACGAACCACCCGCTGTAAAAAAGGGATATAAAACTCCCTGAGAATATCCACTGGCGGCACACCCGGTGAACGAACATCGGAGGTTTTATAGCTGAATTTCCAAGGAAAATCCTTTAATGGCATAAGCGCGCTCAACGTTTCAGTTTTTCTTGCAGATACTGGTTGATCTTTTCAGGCACCGCTAACAGTACCGGCGTTAGCCGTAACACTTCAGCGTGAATGTTAGACAGTGCTTCATCCTCGTATTCATGGGCGATAGCATTACGCAGCTCACGGATCACCACAAAGTCCCGGGCTGAATCAATCAGCTCTTTTTTTTCTGCCCTGTTGATGCGATCTCGAACCGTGCCGGGGGATTCCAGATCCAGATCATCCACCCGTCGGAAAATTTTTTGGATCAGGATATCGCTCATACGGGCAAAACGGGCGGTCAGGGTTTCAAACTTTTCCTCATCTTCCGCGCTGAGCTGTTGGCTATCGAGAGGTTGGCAGCGCTGTAGAGACCAACTTAAGCCAGCGGCGGCCTTGTGCATCTGTCGCAACTGTTTTTCCAGCAACCTGAGTTTTTCTTCTGTCATGGATGTCTCTATGATGAGGCCAGTGTATTTACAGTTTAATGGCTGTAGGAAGAACGGTTCTGGCAAAATCACCAGAACCGTCCCTGTCCAGTACAATATCGATTTTCTGATCGCCCAGTTCGCCGTGCAGGTCAGCCAGAATATTGAGTTTATCGGCAAAACCGAGTGTTTGTGAGATCACCAGCAGATCAATATCGCCGCCTTTTTTTTCGGCATCGGCGCGGGAGCCAAACAGTAGAATCTGTGCCTGTTCATCGTAGCATTGAATAACCTGTTTGATGGTCTGCCGTTCCTGCTCAGTCAGTCGCATAGCATGATCCAGATAATGAATGGGAAAAAGCATTTCGCCTTCCCAATGAAAACGAAATGATTTTCTTTACCTTCAGGCCGTTTGTTTCAAACCAAACAGCAGAGCCTTGGCTTCTGTACGCGCCTTGGGTGTTTCGGCTTCTTCGCTCCAGACTTCCAGCAGGTCGAGGATAATCGTGTCATTCCCTTCTCGTTGTTCATCCAGATAAGCCCGTGCCACCGGCACATCACCCTCACGGTATCTTAACAATACCCCATGCAGTACATCCCAGTCCGATTGGGGGTTTGCCAGACGGCGAGCACTGCGTTCATCGGGTTTGCTCAGGCGCAATTTCGAGCCTTTTTTCACCAGTGGCGCGGCATAGCCTTTGTCTTCGGCTACCTGACCGGCAACGGCTTTTCGGCCGCCCAGGTCGGTATTGATACCCACCATGGGGCCTTCAATGCCATAACCGCCGGTACGGGTTTCCAGGCTGATATTCAGGGAGCGGGACAGGTTCAGCACTTCTGAGAAGGCCACATCGTTATGCCCCCAGATACCGTAGATGGTGAGCGCCATCGCCGTTTCCGTATCCAGATCATCCACGGCAATCCGGCCATCGGTAATCTCGGTAATCTGGTGCGCTGCCACCACCCGGCTGGCTTCGTTCATGGCACGAATAGGGGAAACGGCTTCATCGCCATCCATTACCGGCCAGTGTTCACTCAATACCTGTAAGGCACGACCATAACAGGCAATCATCTGGTCAACAGCATTGAGGCGTAGCGGTTTGAATTCTTCCAGACCGTTCTCCACTGCCGCGCGAATCTGCTGCTGAACACCGCTGCCGCCCAGACCAGACCAGAAGGCGGTTTCCTGATGTTCTGTCTGGCGTTTTCGGCAGGTGATGAAGATGGTGCTGGCGGCTGAAGCCATGTTCATCTGATGGGTTGAGTGGCCGCTTTCAGATTCAACCGGGAAGCAGGAAGTAATTTCCCACCCTGCCAAGATCAGAGACCTTGTCAATGTTTCCCAAGCGTCCTGCGCTTTGTGGGTGAACATTAGAGTCATAACGCCATCGTCTTTTACCACACGGCGAGACTCAGAAAAAATTTCCCCCATCAGTTTTTCGTATTCAGCCTTTGCGTCCTTTGCCGAGCCGTCTCTGGTTGGGTTGGCAACCGCTTCTTCACGTTTATTAGTTAGGCGTGGCCAGTTGATTTCTGGGTATAAGTCTTTAAGTGTTCTCTTCTGCCAGACATAGTAGAAATCGGAAAGTTCAGAATATTGGACATTATCGTAGTAAGGGGGGTCCATACAGACGAGATCGACTGAGTTATCCGAGACACCGCTCAAATAAACACCACTGCCATTGATGATTTGCAATTTTTGGTTCTCAAGGTTCACTGTATTTTCTGAGAGCTTGGCAATCCCTTGGTAAGCATCAAGTACCTGTGACAGTCCCCAAGCCATACCAGAATTCGGTCCAGACAGGACAATTTCCCCATAAGTCCATTTCAAGGAAAAATCATGCCGACCAAAAGTACCCACGATAACCCCACGGCCAAAATGCCAGCGGGTTTGTTTGCTGTTGTAATCAACGGTTTTATCAATAGCAAACTGCAAATATGTCACCACCGCCCGCCCACGGGCTTCACCCAGCTCAGCCAGAATCTTTGGTTTCAATAAATGCAGGGCTTCCATGGCATGTAGGTGTCCCAGTAATTGCCGGCCATTGAACAGCTTATACCATCGCTCCATACCATAAATCGCCGGGCGCATGTCGTTACCTGCCGGGAATTTTTCCGTTGGGATCAGTCCCAACGCATCAAAGTGATCCCACTTCGCCTTCAGCAGCGTGGCGGCATGATCAATGGCCTGTTGATCGGTGGTGTTGGGTGCACGGAAGAAGCGCACTTTCTCCGTTTTAATTTCACCCTTGCGTTCGCCGGATTTAAAATATTCCGGGTTGCCCTGTTTATTGCGCTTCGGCTGATGACGGACAGCGACCACGGCATAGAGTTGATCCCGCCATTGTCCATGTACGGATTCCCCCCGGGCCTGGGCTTTAATCTCATCGCCCTCGATAGCTTGCTTACAGTGAACACACTGACCAATGCCCCGCTTCACCGTCCCCAGCTCCGGGTCTTCCCCCTGGGGGCCTTTATTCCCTTTAGCTTGATACACTTCAAAACGGTAGCTGGACTGAGCGCCGGTTCCACTGGTAACGACTTTTACGCCCCAAGGGTCTTTCGCTTCTTTGGACAGCCAACAGGTATTCAGTAATGGAGTTTTGGCAGAGCAGCTTGGGCAAGTGACCTGGCGAGTGTAGAGAAAAGTTGTCACTTTCTCTCTGTCAAAATCTTCAATTAGACTTTCGTGATCCCTGAGGTGGTTGATCAGCCGCTGTTTCTCAAATACAGGCAACGCATTACCGGTGCCATACTGACACGACATTGCTTCATCAACTGCTTTTTCCAAAAGACTCCCCCAGTACTCGATTTGCTCATGTAAAGCTTCACCAAATCGCGCAGGAAAATCTAAAGTAGCATGGAGGATAGTGGAAGCAACCGGGTTTAATTCATTAGCAATAACATTATGGCCTAGCCTTAACGCTTCAAAAGGTATCGAGCCTCCCCCAGAAGTTGGGTCAAGGACAGTCAGCCCAGTTGGTTTGGCTATATAGTCATTCTGATACGCACGATCATAGCCATACAGGTTAGGTACACGAACACCAGCAGGTTTTGCTATTTGCATTAACTGGTTAAACCATGCTGGATTACCCATATGGCGCTCAATAGCCAACCGTTCACCTATTACCAGAGAATCTCTAGGAAACTCTTTTGAAAGATGTTCCCAGTATTGAATCGTATTATTTTTTTGAGCATGTTCATCAAGTTTGTCTTTTAGCCTTTCAATGACTTCTCGATCACCTTTACGACGTGCGATTTCTTTTGAAAAGCGCGTTTGAACTTTGCTGTCAACAACAATATGCTCCCCGTTAGCATCTTGCTCGATAAAGCTGGGCATATCACCAGTGAGTATCCAAAGCTCATCATCGACTACGGCGCATTTTTGTTCAATCCCAAGCATCTTAACAAACTCGCTGGTATCCGACCCTTCCGGCAGCAAAGAGCCAGCAATGGCTGCTCGGCTGGGCGTTAACGGGCGGCGTGCCCACCAAACATGTAGCCTATGGGTTGGAGGAGCTAGACCAGAATCTCGCTCACGTCTTGTTTCCCCCCCCACCTGATGACAAGGAAACCCTGCCTCAATCAATCGTCGATCAGACATTCAATACCATCTCTTTCCATTGAAAATGTTGCTCCCAACCCGGAAAGCAACATTCCTTATCAAATTCATTAATACATTGCGCGTCAGCGCAATTTATTCAGCATCCGCTCAATCCCGGCATCCTGATTTGAGCCACCACACAACAGGTAGCGCAATCCGGCTACCGCCCAGCGGTTAGCATCGGGGCCGTAATGGGTAGTTCGGCTCAGCCAGTAAGCGGCTTCTTCACGACTGAACCGCCGTACCCGTCGTGCCAGCAGTTCCAGCCGCTCCGGGTTGTGCAATCGCGCCTGCAATTTGAAAATCAGGGCCAGTTTGGCACCGGCTTCTTCATCCAGGGGCAGGTTATCCCGCAGCTTAAACCCTTCCCGGCTGATAAAGCGCTGCAAGTCCAGGGGAACGCCGCCCTCGTCCACCACCGGTTCCAGAATGGTTTTCAGCCGGGGTTGTAGGATTTTCAGGTTTTCACCGTACAAGGTGCCCCGATCCCGTAGGCTGCCCAGTTTTTTTCCGGTAGCACTGTTTTCCTTTTCTACACGCTCTTTAATCACCAGAACAGTGCCCGTGTAGTCGGCCAGCTCGGTAAAGCGCAGCACAAACGGCGCGCTACGCCAGCGGTTTTTCAGGGTTTTCTCAAACAGTTCAAGCAGCTCTGGTGAACGCTTTTTGGTTCCCGTCTTTTTAGACGTCACTTTCACCAGAGAGGGCTTTTTGCTACCCGAGACTACTGTCACATCAGTCATCCGCTTGTTTCACCAGATTCAGGAAGGCGCAGTCGTCCGGCGCCTGCTTGACATTAATTTGCGCCACACTGCTATCGCCAATGGTTGTCAGATCGGCCAGCACATCGAACAGTTCGCTGAGGGTTTTCATATCGTTGGGGGATACGTCCACCAGATCAAGGCTCAGTTTGCCGCCACCGGGCAAGTCTAGCATTTGCAGTCGGAGCAGATCAGTGTGAGTGGATGCGCCGCGGCTGTACAATGAGCTGATTTTACCCAGTTTGTCATGAAGCATAACAGCCAGTCCATGCCCGTACCGGGTATAACGGGTATCTTCCGGTTTGATCCAGCCCCGCTCGGCGGCGGTGGCCGGCGTGACCAGAGCATCGTCTTCCTGGGTGGAGTGGAACATGGCATTGGCGCCATACACCAGATCCGGGGCTTGCCGCACTGTTGCAGGATCAGCTTCTGTGGAAACAAACGTATAGACTTTGCCTGCCTGCGCGGCACTGTCGATGGCTTCCAGCACCGTGGCATTTTTCACGCTGCCGTGCTGCTCCCGCACTTTTTCAATAACATCTTTCACCCGGGTGCAGGACTCGTCTTTCATGGCCGCCTCGACCCATTCCTTGACCTGTTCCACTTCAGGCTCGGCACCCGGGTTCCAGCCACGTTGCGCGGCGCCTTGCTCTGAGACCAGTTTCCACCCCTTTTCACTGAGTTTCAGGTCAACCGGTACACCGCCGGTTTCCCGGCTATGGAAATGTTCGGGTTTGGTGGATTCGGCGCTGTCCATGCGGTACAGACACCACTGACCTTTTTCAACGCCACCGGTCACTATTTGCTTGAGTACCTGATCGGTTTCAAGAATGGGCCAGCGGCGGTTTTGGTTGAATTGCGTCGTAATCTGCTCGATAGAGGGCGTTTCACCAATGTTTGTAAAAAATAACTGACCGATCTGCATCAGCGTTGAGGTAGTCGCGGCCTTATCGACGGTGATCAGTTCACCCTCGTCAATCAGCACCCGGGCAATTTCTTCCGCAATGGAAACACCGCCTTCACCACCGGATTGGTTGATGTTTTTCTGAGCCACCTGGCCGGAGCTGCCAGAATAAAGAATGCTATCGTAGGATTGGGCGACAACGGTTTGCAGGGCGTTTTCACGCTCGTTGAATTTACCGGTAAAGCCGCTTTCTTCCAGCTTGCTGCCTGACATACCGTATTCTTCCGGCTTGTTTTTCAGACGGCGCATGGCTATGACGTGGCGGGCTAAATCGTTCAGGCGATCTTGCCGGTACAGGGATTTTCTCACCCGGTTCTCACTCCAGGCATCACCGGCTACCTGCACGGTTTCCGGTACCAACACAAACACATTATTCTGCTCCAGACGGGGCTGCCCGTCACCGGTGGTGGTCACTAAATCGGTCGGGTCAATGTTGCCAGCATCCAATCGTATAACCGCCAGTACAGGTTTTCCGGTACGATCTGGAATATGCTCAGCGTCGGAAACATCCTGTATGGCTTTGAACGTCTGGGTGTCGGTAGCAAAGACTTTACGGGCAACAATGCTCAGTTGTTCGTTGACCTCGTCCGTTCTCAGGCTCTGTTTAATGGTGGAAACAACATGGGCTTCTGTTGGGTCGGTATCAGCATAGTAACGGCCAGCGCGGTTACGCAGGTAATAGGCTTCGTTAACGATGGCCTTCAACGCGGTTTCTACCTGAGAGGGCGGGATATCCGGACTGGCCACTTCCAGCAGGGCATCGGTAAAGTTGATACCGAAGATATTGGAAGAGAATCCTTCGCCACGACCAACCAGACTGTGTAGGAAAACAGTTTTCCAGGTCCACTCATACAGAGGCAAACGCTTTGGATGAGGGTTGCCGCGATCCAGATTCTGGGCAACGGAGGAACCCAGCTTCAGGCTTTCGGAATCCGCGCCACCGACATCGGCATTCAATACCGTCAACAGATCACTGGCACCGGTTCGACCGATCAGTTCATCAGCCAGATCAGGGTTCGCCATATTCAGGTGGCAGGTGTGAATCAGTGGAATGTTGAGGTTTTTCTGCCAGATAGTACGAATAGCCATTGCCAGCACACGCAGAACGCCTCGGGTACCCTGGAAGCTTTCAGCGGATGCCAGCTTATTGGTCAGATAAGCAATGAAGCTTGGATGAAATGGGTAGTTGGCAGCGATAGATTTGCTGTAATCATCACGGGTAGCGGCATCTGGCAACTGCGCGCCACTGCGCTGGTACATCTCAATGTATTCAGCAGCGGTTTCAGTCGCGTCGCTCTCACCAATCAGGGTGAACAAGCGCCGCGCCAGCACCCGGGAGATTTCGTTAGGATAGACAGGCACAGTGGTCGTCGCGTCACGCCTGACCACGCTCATAATACTCTGGCTGGCTCTTTGTGCCAGCGCTTCAGCCTCGTCTTGATCCACTTCCCGCCCCAGGGTACTGGACAACACGCCTTGCAACATGCCTGTTTGCCCCTGAAAAGCATCACTTTGGCTGGCCAGTGTCATAACAACACTGACACCGTCGTGGGTTCGCGCGTACCCAAGCAATGCCATCAGAAAAGCGCTGATTTGTTCGCCACCACCAATATGGGCCGCTTCATAACGGGTGGCGTATTGAGCAAGCTCATCAAGCATGATCAGTACTTTGCGGCCTTCAAACATGCGTTCTAGAAAATAGTGCCCGGGAAAAGCATTGGATGTAACTTCGTCCAGGTATTTCTGATAGAACGACTCCCCCCCCAAACGGAGAGCGATTTCTCCCCAGAGCGTGTAGGCTAGAATTTTATCGCCACTGGGCGCGATAACGGGCATTTCATCACAGGCAATGGCAACGACATTAACACTGCCAGCGGGCAATAATACATCAGTGTCAACCACATCAGCCGCAGCCGTCGCTACCTCCTCACCTTTGTATCCAAGGTGGGTTAAAGCAATCAGAGTATGGGTTTTACCGCCCCCAAAAGCAGTTTCAAGACGATGGATGGCCGGCTTGCTGTTGTCACCACTGAGTCGCCCCATGACATCACGAACAACCCGACACAAGCCTTCTGTTGGAAAGGTTGCGTCGCGAAAAAAGGCTTCCGCATCGGTATAAATGGAGTCTATCGCACTTCCTTCACCCGAATACGCAGATGCTACCTGACTGATAGAAGCCGTAAATATCTCAGGATTGAATGAACCCTCTATAATATCCTCGCGGGGTTTACAGGCAGTGAGAATTGACGCCATATTGCTCTCCATAATCCACAAAAAAGTGTCTTAACCGAACAAGAGTACTGAATTTTAAGCTAAATGTATCTAGTGGGTTTTTCAAAATGGGTAAAAAGTACATCAATGATTAGATCGGGCCAAAAGGCGTCAGGGAGGCCTGGCTCTAACTGGACGACAACCGCAGTTTAAACAAGGAAGGGCTAAGAAGCAGTCTTAAAAGTCATGCTCCTACTGCGGCTCCGATAAATGGGTCTAAAAAGTCGCTTTTGTTCGTCAAATAGTCCCGCTATTCTCCTCACAAAAGCGACTTTTTATCCTCCATTTCTCGCAGTCCTCGCTACGGGCAGACTTTTAAGACTGCTTCTAACAAAACTGGTAGGGATTCATAACGCTCTTTTACACTGATACCTCCGGGCTTAACATGCCAGGATGCTACAGGGTTTATGATAAGGCTAACGGTAAAACAAAAAACGACTACTTTCGTGAAATGTTAGTTGAAGTTTTGGCGTGGGCTCGGTGGAAGAACTCTTTCAGAAGCCGGATATTCATCTGGATAAGCGTATTACACGTAGAATGACAGGTGTTACTGAGTATAATCCCTATCAAATGGCGATTATTTATAACTGTCTATGCGCTCAACTAGCTGAAAAAACCCACCACTGAAGTCAAAAGGCGTCATGTCATGAAAAAACCACAAGCCTGCGACAGAACCTTTCCATTATCAAATTATGCCAAACACAATAACACCAGCCTGGTTGCAGGAGGGTACTGGAGAAAAAAGCTGCAAAAAGATGAAGACGGGAAATCTATCTTTTCAGGTTTTGTTTTTCGTGGCGATAGGAGAGAGCCATCTGTCATCTTTGAAGAAGGGTTTGTTCCCAGGGGAGAATTTAATCAATCTGTCTCCATTGATCAGCGTATGGATCGATTAACCGGAAATATGAGCGGTGGGTTTACCTTAAGTTATGGGGTTTCCACATGCCTTTCCTCCAGAATCGCGCAATTTTACGTGAAACTGTATAATCCCACTATTAAGTTTCACAATAGTTTTTATACTCAATCTAAAGCGCCTTCCAGGACGCATGTTAACTGGTGTACTTTTGATGGCTATATTTATTTAATTGATGCAAGGGATATGGCTGGCTACGCCATAAGCTTACCAAAAGTTTATAAAAAACAAGAATTGCTGGCCGGAAAGCCACAAAAATTTTTGCACAAGATTTATGAAGTTAATTTCATCCATGCCATCCCCAATACATCCATTGTCGGTGCTGTCTGGTCGGATAACTTTGTTACGGATGATATCTGCCGCAATTCAGAGGAATGGGTGGGCCTTGAGGGTATCGAACTCACGCTCGGTGAAAATCCTGAATATGAAAAGGACGCTGCCGATGTGGCTGAGCTTTTTAAATAGCAAAATAAAACACCCCAAATAAAAGGGGTGTTTTATCAGGATTATGAAAAGGGATGAATCAATTACCAGCCAGTCATTTCTTTGAGCCCCTCACCAATATCAGCAAGGCTACGCGCCGTTTTAACCCCAGCGGCTTCCAGTGCCGCAAACTTGTCGTCAGCGGTTCCCTTGCCACCAGAGATAATCGCGCCAGCATGCCCCATGCGCTTGCCAGCAGGCGCGGTCACACCAGCGATGTAGGATACAACGGGCTTGGTCACATGGTCTTTTATGTAAGCTGCCGCTTCCTCTTCTGCTGTCCCCCCAATTTCACCGATCATCACAATAGCTTCGGTCTGGTCGTCAGATTCGAACAATTTCAGAATATCAATAAAGTTGGAACCCGGGATCGGATCACCACCGATACCCACACAGGTGGACTGACCAAAACCAAAGTCTGTGGTTTGCTTAACCGCTTCATAGGTCAGTGTGCCAGAGCGGGAGACAATACCCACTTTACCGGGCTTGTGAATATGCCCTGGCATAATGCCAATCTTGCACTGCCCCGGCGTGATCACACCCGGGCAGTTTGGCCCAATCAGGCGAACACCCAGCTCATCACACTTCACCTTGCACGCCAGCATATCCAATGTTGGAATCCCTTCAGTGATACACGCAATCAAGGTAATACCAGCGTGGGCGGCTTCCAGAATGGAATCTTTACAGAAAGGGGCGGGTACGTAGATGACGGAAGCGTCCGCGCCGGTTGCTTCAACCGCTTCAACCACCGTGTTAAACACGGGTAAATCAAGGTGTGTCTGACCACCTTTACCCGGTGTCACCCCACCGACCATTTTTGTGCCATAAGCAATGGCCTGTTCAGAGTGAAACGTCCCCTGAGACCCGGTAAAGCCCTGACAAATGACCTTGGTATCTTGATTAATCAGAATGCTCATTGCTTACCCCCCGCTGCCCGAACCACTTGCCGCGCGGCTTCTGTCAAACTGTTTGCCGCAATGATAGCCAAACCGCTGTCAGCCAGACGCTGAGCGCCTAACTCAGCATTGTTGCCCTCCAGACGAACAACCACAGGAACAGACACGCCCACTTCTTTTACGGCACCAATGATACCCTCAGCAATCAGGTCGCAACGCACGATCCCGCCGAAGATATTAACCAGTACCGCTTCAACGCTGTCATCAGACAAGATGATTTTAAACGCTTCTGTCACCCGCTCCTGTGTTGCCCCGCCACCCACATCGAGGAAGTTAGCCGGCGCGCCACCGTGGAGTTTAACAATATCCATGGTGCCCATAGCCAAACCCGCACCATTGACCATACACCCAATGTTGCCATCGAGGGCCACATAGTTCAGCTCCCACTGGGCAGCATGGGCTTCACGCGGGTCTTCCTGGGAAGGGTCGTGCATGTCTTTAAGTTTTGGCTGGCGGTACAGGGCATTGCTGTCAATGTTGATCTTGGCATCCAGGCAATGCAGATCCCCGTCGGTGGTAATAACCAGCGGATTCACTTCCAGCAAAGCCAGGTCACACGCCTGAAATAACGTGCCAAGGTTGACAAAAATAGTGGCGAACTGGCGAACCCGCTTGCCTTTAAGGCCAAGTTTGAAAGCCAGCTCACGGCCCTGATAAGGCTGTGCGCCGGTCATCGGATCGATGGTGGCTTTCAGGATTTTTTCAGGACTTTCTTCCGCGACCTTTTCAATATCAACACCGCCTTCGGTTGAGGCCATAAAAACGATCTTACGGCTGGAACGGTCGACTACCGCCCCCAGATAGAGTTCTTTCTCAATATCGGTGCAACTTTCAACAAGAATCTTGCTGACTGGCTGCCCCTTTTCGTCGGTCTGGTATGTCACCAGGTTTTTGCCCAGCCACTGCTTGGCAAATGCCTTGATCTCATCTTTGGCGCTAACCAGTTTCACGCCACCGGCTTTACCGCGACCACCTGCGTGAACCTGCGCTTTGACGACCCAGCGATCGCCGCCGATGGTATCGGCTGCTTCCACTGCTTCTTTGGGGGTATCTGCGGCAATCCCCCTGGAAACCGGCAGGCCGTATTCAGCAAACAGCTGTTTAGCCTGATACTCGTGAAGATTCATAATCACGCCACCGTTGTTGTAAAAGTTGTTGTAAAAGTTGTTATAAAAGCCAGGAATCGCTTGTTAAACGAAAAATATCCTTTACGCAGACACATAACAAAAGCACCCACAATAAAGCCCGGTGTTTTTATCAGGATACGAAACGTTCATGGATACCCTCTGTTCCTGTTTTCACAAGACCAGAGGGGTCGGTCAATAATTAACGACGCTTCTTGCGGTTAGCAATGTGAATCGCATGGTCATCCACAGCCAGCACGGCTTCGTGCAATGCCTCACTCAACGTTGGATGGGAGAAAATTGTCAAAGCCAGATCTTCAGTACTCGCCGCGAACTCCATGGCAATCACCGCCTGTTGAACCAGGTCAGCGGCACTGGGGCCAACAATATGCACGCCCAGAATACGGTCAGTCGCTTTGTCAGAGATAACTTTCACCATACCATGACCTTCGTTGGCAGCTAACGCGCGACCACTGGCAGCAAAGGGGAAGGTACCCACTTTATACGCTTCACCGAGCGCTTTGACTTCTTCCTCTGTCTTACCAATCCAGGCAATTTCCGGATGGGTATAAATAACAGAGGGAATCAGGTCGTAATTCATCTGCGCTTTCTGTCCAGCAATACGCTCAGCCACCACAACGCCTTCTTCACTGCCTTTGTGCGCCAGCATTGGGCCACGAACGACATCGCCAATGGCATAGACACCCGGTACACTGGTATTGCAATGATCATCCACATGAATAAAGCCACGTTCATCCATTTCAATCCCTGAATCGGCGGCAAATAAATTTTCAGTGTAGGGACGACGACCCACCGCAACAATGAGCTTATCGAAGGTTATCTTATGCTCGGTGCCATCACCGTCTACGTAAGTGACCTCAACGTCTTTACCCTTAACCTCAGAGGCAGTGACACGGGCACCCAAACGGATATCCAGCCCCTGCTTTTCCAGAATTTTCCTGGATTCTCTGGCAATTTGCTGATCAGCCGCGGCGAGGAAGCCTTCCATGGCTTCCAATACCACCACTTCAGCGCCAAGGCGGCCCCAGACACTCCCCAGCTCCAGTCCAATAACACCAGCACCGATCACGCCCAGGCGTTTTGGTACAGACTTGAACGCCAACGCACCGGTGGAATCAACAATCAAATCATCGGTCAGGGGCGTTGGAGGAATTTCAATGGGTCGGGAGCCTGTGGCTATAATAGTGTGCTCAGCACCAACAATTTCAACAGAGCCATCCGCCCTGGTTAACTCAACCCTCTTGCCCTTGAGAACTTTACCCGCCCCATGCAACAAGGTTACCCCATTTGCTTTAAAGAGACCCGCTATCCCACCGGTCAGGGTCTTAACAATGTTATCCTTACGGCCCATCATCGCCGCCACGTCAATTTCAACACCTGAATGCTTAATGCCGTGTGTACTGAAATCGCGCTTCGCTTCTACATACTTTTGAGAACTGTCAAGCAGCGTTTTGGAAGGGATACAACCTACATTCAGACAAGTTCCGCCCAGGGTAGGTTTCCCTTTATCATCAGACCACCGCTCTATACAAGCTGTTTTCAGTCCCAGTTGTGCCGCGCGAATGGCACATACATAACCGGCAGGCCCCGCGCCAATAACTACTACGTCGAACTGATTTGACATAAGCACTTTTCCAAACCCAGTGGAAGTAGGCGGTGCCCATGGCTCCGCCACCGTTAATCATTAGATATCCAGCAAAATCCGTGCTGGATCTTCCAGCAGTTCCTTAATAGTCACAAGAAAGGTAACGGCTTCTTTACCATCCAGCAAACGGTGATCATAAGACAGTGCCAGATACATCATTGGTAAAATGGCTACTTTGCCATCAACTGCCATTGGACGTTCCTGAATCTTGTGCATACCCAAGATTGCCGACTGTGGGGGATTCAGGATCGGTGTAGACAACAGAGAACCAAACACGCCTCCGTTAGAAATGGTGAAAGTACCACCGGTCATATCTTCAATAGACAGCTTGCCTTCTTTAGCTTTTTGACCATAAGCCCGGATAGCGGACTCAACGTCAGCCAGACTCATATTTTCAGCATTGCGCAACACCGGGACTACCAGGCCACGATCACTGGATACGGCAACACCGATATCCTGATAGCCATGATAAACGATATCATTACCATCAATGGAAGCATTTACCCCGGGGTTACGCCTCAGGGCCTCAGCACAGGCTTTGACGAAAAAAGACATAAAGCCCAGACGCACGCCGTGGCGCTTTTCAAACGCGTCTTTGTACTGCGACCGCAGCGCCATAACCGGCTTCATGTTGACCTCGTTGAAAGTGGTCAACATGGCCGCATTTTGCTGGGCTTCTACCAGACGCTGGGCAACACGGGCACGCAGGCGAGTCATGGGTACACGTCTTTCAACGCGATCACCCTCAAACACCGGTGAATCCGCGGCAGGGACAGGAGCCGGAGCCTGGGGTGTAGCGGCCTGTCGGGGCTGCACGGCACTGTCCATATGACGAACAATATCTTCTTTGGTGACACGACCACCTTTCCCGGTGCCGGCAACCAGCGCGGGATCGATGCCTTTTTCATCGGCCATACGACGAGCGGCAGGACTCAGAACAGGTTCACTGCCTTTTTCGGTAGCAAGGGCAGCTTGTTCAGCCCCGGTGTCAGAGGGCGCGGCATACGTACCAGCAGAGCCAGGTTCAAATGTGGCAATTGACTCACCACTTAGCACCAGATCACCCTCATCTTTTATAATTTCCTTCAATACACCATCAGCTGGCGCAAGAATTTCTAAAACAACCTTGTCTGTTTCAATATCCGCCAACAGCTCATCACGAGCGCAGGAATCACCCACCTTTTTATGCCAGGTAGCAACAGTGCCATCCGCGACAGACTCGGGAAATGTTGGGGCTTTGATTTCAGTGGCCATTACTGATCCTTAACCGTATTCACACAGGATGCTCAGGCAGCGCTATTTCGGTCAATCAACACTACCTGGGAAATTTTGTTTAAAGGGTAAACGCGTCTTCTACCAACTTGCGTTGCTCTTTAACATGCACGGACATATAACCACATGCTGGAGCGGCAGAGCTTTCCCTACCCGCATAAGTCAGTTGCAGCGACGGGTTACTATGCCCATCAACAGCTTGACGCATATGATGCTGGCTGCAATACCAGGCTCCCTGATTCATGGGTTCTTCCTGACACCAGACGACATGTTCAAGATTAGGGTAGCGCTTCATCAGCCCGTCCAGGTCATCCTGAGGGAAAGGGTATAACTGTTCAATGCGGATAATAACCGTATCTTCACGTTCTTCCGAGTGTTTTTTATCAAGCAGATCGTAGTACACCTTACCACTGCACATGATCAGGCGTTTGATAGCCATTGGATCATGCTCGTCAATTTCAGGAATGATGGTCTGAAAGCTTCCTTCTGCCAACTCTTCAAGGGAGGATACTGCCTGCTTGTGACGCAGCAGACTCTTGGGTGTAAAGGCAATCAGTGGCTTACGCAGGGGACGTAAGACCTGACGTCGCAACATATGGAACACCTGTGCTGGTGTCGTCGGCACACAGACCTGAATATTGTGCTGCGCGCACAGCTGCAGGTAACGCTCCAACCGGGCAGACGAATGCTCAGGCCCTTGCCCTTCATAGCCATGGGGCAACAGCATGGTCAGGCCACATAAGCGCCCCCATTTATGCTCACCACTGGTAATAAACTGATCAATAACCACCTGGGAACCGTTAGCAAAATCGCCAAACTGGGCTTCCCAGATGACCAGGGCACTGGGTGTCGTGGTGGCGTAACCGTATTCAAATGCCAGTACAGCTTCCTCAGAAAGCAATGAATCCCACAGCTGGAAATGGGGCTGATCATCAGACAAATGCGCCAATGGTGTTAACGCGGAACCGTCCTTCTGGTTATGGAACACCGCATGGCGGTGGGAGAAAGTGCCACGGCCTACATCCTGACCCGTAATCCGCACGCCATGGCCTTCCATCAGCAAGGTAGCATAGGCGAGCACCTCCGCGCATCCCCAGTTAATTGGCAGCGCGCCGGCCGCCATTTTACGCCGGTCTTCAACAATTTTTCCCACCTGACGTTGCAACACAAAGCCTTCGGGCACTTCACACAACTTTTGCCCTAACTCCTGCAATGTACCCAGTGCGACACGGGTATCATGACGGGCAGTCCACTCATGGCCGAGGTAGGGAGCCCAATCCACAAACAAGGTTGTGTTTGGCTGCTTTACCAATGCTTTAACCACATGCTTGCCGTTGTCCAGCGCCGACCGATAAGACTCCACCAATGACTTATCATCTGCCTCACAAAGGCACTGCTCATTCAGCAATCTTTGGGCATAAAGATCACGGGTGGTGCCCTGATTTTTGATGACCTGGTACATCATCGGCTGTGTCCCGGATGGCTCATCAGCTTCGTTGTGACCACGACGACGATAGCAAACCAGATCAATGACAATATCTTTGCCAAAGGCCATACGATAATCCAACGCCAGCTTGGTAACAAAGTGAACCGCTTCGGGGTCATCACCGTTCACATGCAAAATAGGCGCGCCGACGATTTTTGCGACATCGGTACAGTATTCAGTGGAGCGGGCATCCTGACGCTTACTGGTGGTGAAGCCTATCTGGTTGTTCACCACGATATGGAGCGTACCCCCGGTTTTATAGGCGCGCGTCTGGGACATCTGCAGGGTTTCCATCACCACCCCCTGCCCGGCAAAAGCGGCATCCCCATGAATAGCGATGGGCATCACCTGGTCGCCTTTAACATCCGCGCGCCGGTCCTGACGAGCACGCACAGACCCTTCCACAACCGGCGTTACAATTTCCAGGTGAGACGGATTAAACGCCAGGGCCAGGTGCATTTCACCACCGGGTGTCATCACGTTGGAAGAAAAACCCTGATGGTACTTAACGTCACCGGAGCCACGCTCAGTCAGTTTTTTACCTTCAAATTCTTCGAACAGCTCCGCTGGACTTTTGCCAAAAATATTCACTAATACATTCAACCGGCCCCGGTGCGCCATACCGATCACAATCTCTTTGGAGCCGTAGGTACCAGCACGCTGAATGGCTTCATCGAGCATGGGGATCAGTGACTCGGCACCTTCAAGACCAAAGCGTTTGGTACCTGGATATTTTGTGCCCAGGTATTTTTCCAACCCTTCCGCTGCCGTGAGTCGCTCCAGAATATGCAACTTGGCCTCAGGCCCGATTCCCAGCTTGCCACTGGCGCTTTCCATCCGGCTCTGGAACCATCGACGTTCTTCCGTGTTGGAAATATGCATGTATTCAACACCAATAGAACCACAATAGGTCGCTGTCAGGGAATCCATAATTTCGCGCAACGTCGCATGCTCTTTGCCGATAAAAAGCGTGCTGGAGCGAAACTCTGTATCAAGATCCGCTTCACTGAGTCCGTGATAGGCCAGGGTCAGGTCGGGAAAGGATTCACGCTGGAGAATGCCCAAAGGATCAATGCTGGCTTTCTGGTGACCACGGATACGAAACGCGCTGACCAGACGCAATACCTGTACCTGCTTGCGCTCATGATCACTGGAAACCGAGCTGATCTGAACAGGCCGGGTGTTTTGACGCTGACGCGCCATCAGGATAAAGTTCTCCTGAACGGTAGAATGGGGAACATCAGGCCCACCCCCATTAATCTGGGGCAGTGTCTCAAAATAATCTCGCCATTGTGGCGGTACGCTGTCAGGCGCGCGTAAATACCGCTCATAAAGTTCTTCAACGTATGCAGCATTCCCCCCGGCAATGTGGCCTGTTTTCCACATCCGCTGCATCACACCTTCTTGCATGATCAGTACCCCGTGAATAGGAGCGCCGCCTGAAGAGTACCGGCAGACCTATGCCTTTAAACAGGTACTTCTAGCAGGCAAGTCTGGAAATAACCGACCGCTCCTGCTGGATCAATAGACTGTAAATGGCTCTCGGAGCCTGTCGGACTTAAGACAATGTCGGCCTGAAATCAAGAAAGCGCGGCCAGCATTTCCGATCAATTTGCTTAAATAGGTCAACTATTCGCGCGAATTGATCGAAAATCCTGACTCGCCCTACTGAATTTTATGCTCGAAAGCATAAGTCCGACAGGCTCCTGGCATCCGCTGTGCCAAACCACTTTACAACGATTTAATTATCTTACGCGCAAAACCCGCGCTTCTTTCACAGAAAAACCTTTCGGGTGAAAAAAGCGTGATAATACCAGGCATGTCGGCAAAGTCAGGTTGCGCTCTTTAACAACATTTGCCGGATATGGCCGATAGCTCGAGTGGGATTCAACCCTTTCGGACACACGCTGACACAGTTCATAATACCCCGGCAGCGGAACACGCTAAAGGGATCATCCAGGTCAGCCAGTCGTTCTTGCGTTGCGGTATCACGACTATCAGCAAGGAAGCGATAGGCTTGCAACAAGCCTGACGGACCGACAAATTTATCGGGGTTCCACCAAAAGGAGGGGCAGGCTGTAGAGCAACAGGCACAGAGTATACACTCATACAAACCGTCGAGTTTTTCCCGATCAGCGGGTGATTGCAACCGTTCAATAGCAGGTGCCGGCTCATCATTGATAAGATAAGGCTTGATCTTTTCGTATTGCTTGTAGAAAAGCGCCATATCCACGACCAGATCCCGAATAACCGGCAGGCCAGGCAATGGACGAAGCACAAGCTTTTTCTTACTGTTAACCGCCTGAGACAGTGGGGTCACACAGGCCAGACTATTAGTACCTGAAATGTTCATACCATCGGAGCCACATACCCCTTCACGGCAAGAGCGCCGGTATACCAGGGTGGCGTCCTGTTCCTTGATCAGGTTAAGGACATCCAGCACCATTAAATCCTTACCCTCAGGCACATCAACAGTGAAGTCCTGCATATAAGGTTTTTTATCCGTTTCCGGATTGTAACGATAAACACTTACCAACATAACTTTTACTCTCGCCCTCCCTTAGTAGGATCTCGCCTTGGGTGGGAACGCCTCCAACCTCTTCGGCGCGAAGTTGACCTCACGCTTGGAAATGGTTTTGCTCTTTGGGCAGTATAGCGAGTGCGCCAACCAGTTTTCGTCATCACGCTCGGTAAAGTCATTACGAGCGTGAGCGCCGCGGGATTCCTTACGCTTCTCCGCGGCAACGGCTGTCGCTAAAGCCACCTCATACAGGTTTTCCAGCTCCAGCGCTTCAATACGCGCGGTATTGTAGGCACTGGATTTATCAGGCAGATACAGGTTTTTCATCCGCTGCCCGATATCTTCCAGCTTTTTTAAACCGCTGTGCATATTCTCACCATCACGAAATACACCAAAGTGCAACTGCATGGCGCTCTGAAGGGCTTTACGCACATCAGCCACTTTTTCACCACTGGTGGAGGCATCAAGGCGATTAACACGGGACAGCGCTGCCTCCACATCGGAGTCAGACGCATCAACGGCATCAAACCCTTCTTTCAGATTTTTCTCAATCTGAATACCTGCCGCGCGGCCAAATACCACCAGATCCAACAGAGAGTTTCCGCCCAGACGGTTAGCGCCATGAACAGAGACACAGGCAGCTTCACCGCAGGCATACAGTCCTTCTATCACCTGATCCTGACCCGCGGCATTCTGGCACAAAGCCTGACCGCCGACATTCGTTGGTATTCCCCCCATCATATAGTGACAGGTGGGTATCACAGGCACTGGTTCTTTGGCAGGGTCAACGTGCGCAAAGGTTTTTGACAACTCACAGATACCGGGCAGGCGCAGGTTCAGCGTGTCAGCGCCCAGGTGATCAAGCTTCAGCATCACATGGTCTTTTTCCGGGCCACAACCACGGCCAGCAAGAATCTCAAGAACCATGGAACGCGCCACGACGTCACGACCGGCGAGGTCTTTCGCATTGGGCGCGTAACGTTCCATAAAACGCTCACCTTCGCTGTTGATCAGATACCCGCCTTCACCACGACAGCCTTCCGTCACCAGTACTCCCGCACCATGGATACCCGTGGGATGGAATTGCCACATTTCCATGTCCTGCATGGGAAACCCCGCGCGCAGTGCCATACCAATACCGTCACCCGTATTGATCAGAGCGTTGGTCGTGGACGCATAAATACGACCAGCGCCCCCTGTTGCCAGCACCGTTGCTTTACTTTTTATATAGACGGTATCACCGGTTTCAATGCACAGGGCAACAACACCGGCCACCTGGCCACGCTGATTCTTCACCAGATCAATGGCGTACCATTCATTCAAAAAAGTAGTACCACCTTTCAGGTTCGCTTGGTACAGCGTGTGCAACAGCGCATGACCCGTTCGGTCTGCCGCCGCGCAGGTTCTTGCTGCCTGGCCGCCTTCACCAAAATTCTTGGACTGACCGCCAAATGGACGCTGGTAAATACGCCCTTCTTCGGTACGAGAAAAAGGCAGGCCCATATGCTCCAGCTCAAATACAGCTCTGGGGCCAACAGAACACATATACTCAATGGCATCCTGATCACCAATGTAGTCCGACCCCTTGACGGTGTCATACATATGCCAGCGCCAGTCATCATTTGGGTCATCACTGGCAATGGCACAGGTAATGCCCCCCTGGGCAGAGACCGTGTGAGAACGTGTCGGAAACACCTTGGTCACACAAGCCGTATTAATACCTGCCTGGGTCAGTTGCAGGGCAGCGCGCATGCCAGCACCACCACCGCCAATCACGATGGCATCATAGGTCAACGTACGAAGTGCAGTCATGGATTACAGCCCCCAGAGAATATGCACGCCCCAGACGACGTAACAAAACAATGCAACGAAACACGCCAACTGAATGGGAAGTCGAATCAACAAAGACCGCGAGCCAAAAGCTCTGTCATTGAAGTAGTCGGTAGTAATAGTCCACATACCAATCCAGGCATGGGCCACCAGCGACAACAGCGCTGACAAAGTAAAAACTTTCATGGAAAGGTGGTCAAACAGTCCCTTCCACCGCGCGTAATCCATATCGGGGTTACACAGAATATAACCGACTAAAAAAACGGTATAGACACCAAGAACAACGGCTGAAAGCCTTTGAAGCATCCAGTCATACAACCCGCTCCGGGAAAAATTGGTAATATTGGTTACCATATCCACCCTCCCGCAAGTACGATCAGAATCGCGGAAACAACCAGCGTAATCACCGCGCCGGCTTTGCCTGACTCTTTACCGTCACCTACATCGACATCCATTAATAAGTGTTTCACCCCTGCCACAAAGTGATAGATCAAGGCGGAAATCAACACCCACACAAAGAACTTAACCACCCCGGAAGCCAGCACTGTCTTCACTGAAGCAAATGATTCCTCAGAAGCCAGTGAGAGGTGAAATGCGTAAAGGATCGCCACCATGCCAACAAAGAGCAGAATACCGGCAACGCGATGCAGAATCGACGTATACGCGGGTAACGGCAACCTTATGGTCGTGACATCAAGATTGACAGGTCTTTTTCTATTCACTTGGTTTGGCTCCAGCGTCTGACGACGCGTACAGCATACAGAGCTGAAACTTCTTCTTTTCGGAAAAGCACTTTCATACCAAGTGGCCACGCAGTCGTTCACCGCTCTCGTCAGACAAGACGCAAACTGGATGACAGGTTCGCATAATAGGTGAGAGTGCCTCTCAGGTTGGAAGGAAGTCAGCAGCCCGAAGATAAATAACAAACTTTTTCATAGCGCCGAACGCCACCCCCTCCTGTAAAGGAAGAGGCGTTAGTATATATATTCTAACATTTGATTACAATCACCTATACATTTTGATGAAAACACTGATCCATCGGATTATGGTGATTTTATTACCATAGCCTTCCATTAACAAAATATAGCGCAACTTTCTAGCCATAAAAACTTATCCATCTCAGGGTTACTCCCCCCCACTCTAGTTTCACGCCCACTATAGACAACCTCTGTTTGACAAAAAAAAAAATATATCTATAGTGGTTCCACCGTATTTCTTGCGAATCGAATATTCACCATATTATCACCAAAGTTCACACAAACTATAACGAATCACAATGGCAATACAGGAGGTCAAATGACTGACAAAAAAGCACTGCTAACGATTAAGGATAATGGTCAAGATAAGATGATTGAGCTACCCGTTTATTCTGGCTCTCTTGGCCCCGACGTCATTGATATAAAGTCCCTGACCGCTAACGGCTTTTTTACATACGACCCTGGTTTTATATCTACCGCTTCATGTGAATCTAAAATTACCTTCATTGATGGCGATAAGGGTCTGCTGCTCCACCGCGGCTACCCCATTGAGCAACTGGCTGAACATTCTGACTACCTCGAAACGTGTTACCTGCTGCTTTATGGGGAGTTGCCTGATAAAAAGGATAAAGCTTATTTTGAAAACACAATTATGAACCACACCATGGTTCATGAGCAGATGATTGACTTCTTCAGTGGCTTCCGCCGTGATGCCCACCCTATGGCCATCATGTGTGGTGTTGTGGGGGCGCTGTCCGCGTTCTATCACGACTCACTGGATGTCACCAATGAAAGGCACCGCGAAGTCGCTGCCTACCGCCTGATCTCAAAAATGCCCACATTGGCAGCCATGGCCTATAAATACTCCATTGGCCAACCGTTCATTTACCCTCGCAACGATCTGAGTTATGCCGGCAACTTTCTGCATATGATGTTTGCCACCCCCAACAGCGAGTCCGAAGTAAACCCTGTGCTGGCTCGCGCCATGGACAAAATATTACTGCTCCATGCTGATCATGAGCAAAATGCGTCTACATCCACTGTCCGCCTGGCCGGCTCAAGCAATGCTAACCCGTTCGCCTGTATTGCTGCCGGCATTGCCGCGCTGTGGGGTCCTGCCCACGGAGGTGCCAACGAAGCCGTACTGAATATGCTGCACGAAATCGGCGATGAAGCCAATATTGATACATTCATCGCCAGGGCAAAAGACAAAAACGACCCCTTTCGCCTTATGGGCTTTGGCCACCGGGTTTACAAGAACTTTGACCCACGCGCTACCGTTATGAAAGAAACCTGTAACGAAGTCCTTAACGAGCTGGGTCTGCACGATGATCCGCTGTTCAAAATTGCCAAGCGACTTGAGCGCATTGCCTGTGAAGACGAGTACTTCATTGAGAAGAAATTGTATCCGAACGTTGACTTTTATTCCGGTATCATTCTCAAAGCACTGGGAATTCCCACGGAAATGTTTACTGTCATCTTTGCAACCGGCCGCACGCCGGGCTGGATTGCCCACTGGCACGAAATGATCAGTGGCGAATACCGCATTGGCCGTCCCCGCCAACTGTACACTGGCCCTGAAAAACGTAATTTTATCCCTGAAGATCAACGATAGCCGTCCATGGGCGGGTATGCATGCCTGCCCTGGCAAACACCCGGCAAGCAGTTCAAATTAAGCCGGAGAGTCAAATCTTGACGCTGGATTCAAGCAATAAGTGCAACAGACTTCCCAGTGTAGACCTCAAGCGGTGTTAATCCACCAAGAACCTTGCGAGGCATGCTATTTATCATAAACT